>NZ_CAJPJE010000017.1:0-38989 GCF_905369875.1 Actinomyces sp. ICM47 | reverse complement strand
AGCAGAAAAGGTACCATTACCCATGTCGGGGCCTCCCAGCGTTTGAAGTGTCGCAACCTCAATCATCGGGCAGGCCCCGACCCCATGCCAACACCACCCCCCACACCCCAAAATGCGAAGAGCCAGTAATGACCAAATAGCAGTCATGACTAGCTTGTCATTTACGCTGTCGTGTTAGGGTGCTCCTGGTGATCGGCGGAGAGGATACATGGCAGTGTTCCCGCTCGACCGCCCATGATTGCAGAGGAGCAGAATATGTCCATGAAGCAAACAGCTCTCGCGCTGGCATGTGTTGGCGGGTGTGCGCTTGCGGTTGTGAGTCCGTCGTTCGCCGCGTCGGCGACCGCCTTCCAGTTCGGTGTTTCGCCTGCGGTGGTCGCCCAGGCGGCCATGGTTGGAAGTGAGGACCGTCCGTCGGAGAGTGTTGAGGTTGTCGTGCGCCTCGAGGAGGGCGCTGACCGTGCGGCTGTGCTCGCGTCGATTAGGGAAGCTGTGGCCGAGTCTTTCCCCGGTGGGTCCGTCGAGGTCGAGTATGAGTATGGGACACCCGTGCAGGGCTTCGGGCTGAGTGTGCCCGCCGGATCCGTCGAGGTGATCAGGGGCGTCAGTGGCGTGCAGTCGGCCTACTACGTGCACGCGAACCGTCTTTGGTAGTGTGACCGCCATCGACGAGGCCGTAGCCGGGTGTTCCGGTCGCGGCCTCGTTTGTTGTGGGGACGCCTGCTTGTGGCGGGATGTTGGATATTCTGTTGCGCCCTCGTTGATGTGTGCACCGTGGCACTATTTCTAGTTGCTTCAAATTAAGATAAAATTAGAAGTAATTTGAAGTTCGTGTGAACGGAGTAGCCATGAAGACTCCTGTCCCTCCGCCTTATCGGCTTGGTGAGCTGCGCGAACGAGTTATCGCCAGTTTGGCGAACGCAGATGATGAGCGGCGTCTCCCTATTATCGGCGTGCTAGCGGGTGGGCTGGATGATTCAGAGTATCGGCCGTGGGAGTACTACCTTCGCGCTGAGCCGGTGCCGGAGGGTCTGACGCGTGAGGAGTGGTGGTACGCGGTACGCGCTGCGCGCGCCTCGACGGCCCGGCCCACTCCCTTCGTTATGAAGGACGGAACGCGCCTGACGTTTAATCTCCCGGATCGCTTCTTGCAGTTGAATGAGGAGATTACGGCGCAGGCGCGCGGTCAGGTGGAGCTGCCGGGCGAAGTAGCGACGCAAGGGGTGAGAGACAGATACCTGATCAACTCTCTCTACGAAGAAGCGATCACCTCCTCCCAGATGGAGGGGGCGTCGACCACAAGGCGTGATGCGAAAAAGATGCTCCGAGAAAAGAAGGATCCACGCACTCGCTCGGAGCGGATGATCCTCAACAATTTTCTCGCTCTCGAATATGTGCGTGCTCACCTGGGTGAGGAGCTCACTCCTGCATTCATCTGCGGGGTCCATCGCATTGTGACGGATGGGACGCTCGACGAAGCGGAGGATGCAGGGCGCCTGCAGCACCAGGGCGAAGAGCGAATTCGTATCTATGGGAGTGAAGGCCAGGATCAGCTGCTGCATGTTCCGCCGCCAGCCGAAGAATTGCCTGAACGACTCAAGCGTCTGTGCGACTTTGCCAATGGCGTGGGGGAGTATGCGACGCAATACGTGCCGCCGCTTGTGAGGGCGCTCGTTGTTCATTTCATGATGGTCTATGACCACTACTTCGTCGATGGTAACGGGCGCACGGCCCGCGTGATTGCGCAGTGGGTGATGCTGCGCGAAGGCTTCTTTCTCATGGATTTTGTCCCGGTGTCGAGGCTTCTGCGCAAAGCGCCTGCCAAGTATGCGCGCTCGTTCCTTGAGGTTGAGCAGGATGAAGGGGATCTCACCTACTTTCTGATCTGGCATGCGCAGATTATCCTGCGTGGAATCTGTGAGCTGCACGATTACCTGGCGAGAAAGTCCAAGGAAATGGAACAAGTGAAACATCTCCTGAGGCTCACCGATCTCAATAATCGACAGATCGGGGTCATTGAGGAAGCGTTAAAGGACTCTGCTATCACTGTGACAGCTGCATCACATGCGGACAAGTTCAGGGTGACGCTGCAGACGGCGCATGCTGATCTGCGCGGTCTTGAGGACGGGGGATACCTGATGCGTACCAAGCGCGGCCGTAGCTTCGAGTGGTACCCGGTCACAGATCTCCAACGCCGGGTTCGGGGTGTCGATGCGTAGTGCGAAGTTCCATGATCGCCGTGGTCGTTAGGTTGTGCGACGCAGCGTGGGGATCTTGTTACAAGAACTGTTGCAACAGGCAACTTCTAGTTGCTTCAAATTTGATCCAAATTAGAAGCAACTAGAAGTAAGGCTCCCCGTGCCGTCGTACCTCGGTGTCGCTCATGACCCGGCCTCGTGCAGAGTGAGGCGCAGTCAACTCGCGGTGTGCATCTGAGTGCCACCACGGCATGTGCAAAGAGGCGCGAACCCGGCGCACATCCCCAGCCTCAGGGTCGAGGCCCGGAAAGATAGCGCTTAGATCAGATCCTTCTTCTCCATGTACTTCATGGCCAGCCAGCCAAACGGGATGCGCCCGTAGAAGGTGACGAGACGGTAGAGCAGCGCGGTGGCAATCGCGACCGAGGAGGAGACGCTCGCGACTGTCAGACCCGAGGTGAGTGCCGTTTCGACGGTACCGATACCACCCGGGGAAGGGATGAAGGAACCCGCCGCGTTCGCGGTCAGGTAGGTGATAGCAACCGTTGAGAAGTTCAGCGAGCCACCCATGGCGACCATGGCGGTCCAGAACGCGCCCACGTAGCCGATGTTCATGAGTAGGTTGCCAGCCACGACGGCGGTCAGGCGACGAGGTTGTCCGATGATCCACAGGAGACGTGGGTAGACCTGCTGCCACGTCGGCTCGATCTTGGCCCAGATCCAGCGGCGTACCTTTGGGACGGCCACGATGACGCCGACCGCGAGCATGACGACCGCGACGACCGCGAGGATCGTGCCGTAGGGGAGTGAGACGGACAGGGACGAGCCTGCGCTGACCATGACGAGCAGCAGGAGGATGATCGTGATGAGTGCCTGCGAGATCTGCATGAGCGTCACCGTCGTCACGGCAGCGGCGGTGGGGACGCGGCGCTTGCGCAGGTAGCGCAGGTTCAGGGCAGCGGGACCCACACCGGCGGGTGCGACGACCGTGATGATCGAGGCGGCCACCTGCGCGATGAGGGTGTCGCCGAAGCGCAGCTTCTCGGGGGACAGGGCCATGAGCGGCACGGTCGAACCCACCCAGATCAGGCAGGCTAACACGGCAGACGCGGCCATCCACCACGGGTTTGCACTTTTCACCGTGGAGACGAGGTCGTTGAAGTTGAGAGAGGAGACGACGATGAAAACCGCGATGAATGCGACCGCGATCGTGAAGATCGTGCGCGGGCGGAAGCGCTGTAGGTCGGCTGTCGGGGCGGACTCGGCCTCGGAGTCGCCCACGAGGGCGGCGCGCAGATCACTGAGCAGATCGGATCGGCGCAGCATCTGGTTCACCGAGGCGGGCAGGACCGGCTTCTGGATGACGGGCGCGCACGCGATGAGGGTCTCGTCGCCGACGCAGCGTCGACCGGCCTCAAGCGCACGTTGGGGTCCCACTGCCAGGGCGGTTAGGACTAGCATCTGGGCGATGTCGATGGACTGGTTGAGTTCAGTCGTCGCGACCTCGCCCGAATCCCAGTCGAGCAGCCACACGTCGGAGGACGCGTCGACGACGACAGCCTCGGGCGTGAGGGCGCGGTGCGAAATGCCCCGCGTGTGCGCGTACCGCAGCTGTTCCCACGCACGATCCAAGACCTCGTCTGAGGCCCGCTCGCCGAGCTCCGTCAGCGGTGTCGTTGGGGGCAGGGCGGAGAGCACCATGATGATCGAATCGTTCGCCGAGGCGATCGCGATGGGTTCTTGCGTGAAGACGCCGGCGCGCAGAGCCTGCAAGGTTGTGAACGAGGAGCGTTCCGCCTGGGCCTTGAGGGAGGGGGAGATCCATCGGCTGATGCCACGCAGGCGCAGGTTGTTCCACATCTCGAGGAGGGTGCCGGTCAGCTCCTGGCCGGGGTCCATGACGATGAGTTCGTAGGTCAGCTCGGTGTCGCTCCACACCTGGTAGTGGCGGTTGTGGTCGGGGTCGGGGCGTTGCGTGATGGTGACGCCCATGTCGCCCAAGTCGGCGGGCACCTGTGTGAGGCGTCCGCGGGCGTTCTCGGCGACTGCCCACGTGGACAGCGGTTCGGTGGTGGTGTCCAGGTCGGTGCGCACGATCCGCGAGGGCGTGATGCCGATGCTGAGGAGCGCCTCGACGAGGGTGACCCCCTTGGCTCTCTGGTCGTCGTAGCCCATGATCCAACGCGAACCCGAGCCGAACGCACGGCCGATGAACACAGAGATGAATGCGACGGGCAGGGTCATCGAGGAGCGCAGGACGCCTAGGATCAGGATGACCCACACGCCTGTCCAGCCCCAGCGAATGGCTCTCATCGATTGGGCTTCGCCTGCTGAGGTGAACATGGCGCACAGGGTGACGAGTACCAGGTTGATGGCGATCACGAAGCCGCTCCTGTGGCCCTGTGTGGCGATGAGCCGGTCCACGCTCAGGGGGATGGTGAGGTAGACGGGCAGCAGACCGGTGAGGATGGCGATGATCCAGCCGCCGACGGCGGCGACGACGCTCGTGACGATGACCTGGATGATGGTGTGCAAGCGTTTTCTCAGCGCAAGGGAGATGATCACCATGATCGGCGTGATCAGGATGATGAGGCCCTCAACGAGGTTGACGGGCAGGATCAGGATCTGGCGGATGAGCTGGAATTGCAGGACGTCCATGGTGACGCCGCGCGTCGTGGCGCTGGCGACGGTGCCGATGGTCCAGATGATGAGGATTGCGAGGATCGAGATGACGACGTCGATGACGTCCTCGCGCCTGCGCTGGATGGTGAAGATGTGGTCGGCGATGTAGGCGGGCCTGGGGAGGCGGAGCCTGCGGGCGGGGACGGGAAGCGCGACCTCGCCGTTTTTGGCGCGCACGACCGCGTCCGAGGCAGGGGTGGCCAGCGCGTCCGCCGTGTCCTTCTCGGTGGGCGAGTCGGTCGGGGTGGGCGCGTGATCGGTCGTGGCTCCGTCGTGGTTCGCGCGTGTCGTCTTCCGGGTTCTCGCTGTGTTGGCTGCGGCGGACGCAGCGACGGTGACGGGGGTGGGGACGGCGGCGATGTCGGTCTGGTCGACGGACGTTGCTATCGTCTTGGAGGCCTCGTTCGTGGCGGCGCTGGGACCGGTCTGCTCGGGCGCGGGGGGTTCGGGCGTAGGCGGCTCGGTAACCATGCGTACGCCGGAGCCGGCTTCGGGCGCGGGTGGCGGGAGAACGGGGCCGCTCGGTCTTGCGGCCTCCTCGTCGTCGGGGAGGGGAGGAGGGAGGATGGGACCCCTCGGTCTTGCGGCCTCCTCGTCGTCGGGGAGGGGAGGAGGGAGGATGGGACCCCTCGGTGTCGCGGCCTCCTCGTCGTCGGGGAGTGGTGGAGGGGGCGCGTCGATGATTGCCGAGGCGGGGGGTGGAGGAGCGGGACTCTGCAGTGCGTTGACGGTGACGACCGGCGAGACGATGACCGACTCGGGCACGACGATGGGGTCGAGGATTTCAGTCTTGTCTTCGGGGCCGGGGATGTCCGGTTTCTGGGCAGGGGCTGTCGTGGTCCCCGCACCGTTGATCATGCCCATCAGGTCATCGACCCCTAGTGAGGACGGATCCTCCGCGGAAGAGGGGACGAACAGGATGTTCGTATCGACAACTGGGGGGCTGTCGTGTGACTCCTTGCGCTTCCTCATAGTGACCATCCTATATTCGCGGTCAACAAAGGTAGGGTTAGGGGGACATATTCCCGGCAGAAAAGGGCCTTATCGTGACATGGTCTACACTCGCGGAAGCATCGGATCCGTCGATGCTTGACACAGTTATCGAGTGGTTTAAGAATCCTGAGACACTCCTAGTCGCTATGGGGCCGTGGGTCCTGTGGGGAACGATGCTCATCGTTCTTATCGAGTCCGGTGTTCTCTTCCCGGTTCTTCCGGGCGAGTCCCTGCTGTTCACTGCCGGCTTGCTGCACGACCGCCTCGGTCTACATCTGCCCACTCTCATTGCCATGGTCGTCGTCGCCGCCTTCATTGGTGCGCAGATCGGCTACTTCCTGGGCGCGAAATGGGGTCGTCGCTTCTTCAAACCGGACGCGCGCGTCCTGAAGACCGAGCACTTGGAGAAGGCTGAGCATTACTTCACAAACTACGGCGGGCGCTCGCTCGTCATCGGTCGCTTCATTCCCTTCGTACGCACCTTCATTCCGATCGCCGCGGGCATGGCCCGCTACCCCTATTCGAAATTCCTGGTGTTTAACACGCTGGGTTCCGTCTTCTGGGGTGCTGGCTTCATCCTGGTTGGCTCGCTCCTGGGCAACGTGCCTTTCGTGCACGACAACCTGACGCTCATCCTGGGTGTCATCATCCTCGCATCGGTCCTACCCGTCATCATTGAGATGATCGGCAAGCGTCGGTCTTCTGCTGAGAAGGAGTAACACGTGCTGGCCTGGTGGATGCTGGTTCCGACCCTGCTGGCCATGATGGTCGCCCTGGTGCTGCCGGGGTTCATGTGGCTACGCGCGGGGGTGCGCTCGTCGCTCATCGCGATCGGGGCGGCACCGGCGTTCACCTTTGGCCTGATCACTGTCCTGACGGTCCTCTATCCGGCGTTTGAGATCTCGTGGGAGGCTTCCACGGTCATGCCGGTCCTCGGCATGAGCGCCGTCGGCGGTGCGGTCGCGTGGGGCCTCAGCTACTTTCACCGAGTTAACGGTGGATTTGCCCTCAACGGGGTGCCTTTCCGCGAGGCCATCGGTGTGCGCGTGCCGATCGGTGGACATCAGGCGGCCATCCGCGCGGCGACGTGGGGCGCGATCCTCGTGGGCTTCCTCCTGGCGGCTTGGCCGCTGCTGTCGGTTGCAGATCCAGCGAACCCCGTCCAGCAGTGGGATCCGACGTTCCATCAGAATGGCGTTCACGCGATCCTCTACGGCAAGGATGCCAGCCCTTTCGGTGGTCTCCATGAACTCTACGGTGGGCGGCGCGTCTACTACCCGACGGGCTGGCACGCGTTCGTCGCGCTCTTCGCCCGCTACGACTCGGTTGTCCAGGCTTCCAACGTGTCCTCCCTGGCCCTCATGGCCGTGTGGGTGATCGGCCTGGCGGCTCTGGTGTCCGTGCTGACGGGTTCGCGCACGGCCCTCCTTGCGACTCCGATCATCGGCGGCATGCTGCACAACATGCCGGCGGACGCGCTGACCATGTATAACCAGTGGCCCAACTCGACGGGCACGGTGCTGGTCCCTGGCCTTGCTGCGGCCTTCATCGTCGCCGGTCGGCGCGCGGCCGCGGACCTGCGTTTCGGGGACGGCATCCGGTCTTTGATCCGCCGCATCCCCCAGGTTCTCTTCCTCCTCATAGGCTGCCTCGGCCTCGTCGGTGCGCACCCCAGCGCTGCCTTCTCCCTCCTGGCTTTCCTAGCCGCGCCCCTTCTGTCTTCCATCGTCTTTTTTGCGCGCTCTGCGCTGGCGCGTGAGGGCCGAGGCCAGCTCACCGCCATCCTGTGGGTCGGCGTCGGCCTCGCTGTCCTCGCCCTGCCCCTGATCGCGCTCGCCTCACCGAAGATCCAAGCGATGGGCCGCTACCCGCGTCGAGGCAGTGGCTGGGGCGAAGCCTTCTCGCATGGACTCCTGCCCTACCCGCCGTTCGCGCAGACGACGAGCACGACGTGGTGGACGCTCATCCAGGTAATTCTCCTCGTCGCAGGTATCGTCGTCACCGCTCGCCTCCACACGTTGCTGCGACGCCCCGACCCGGTCGATGACCTGGCCGACGAGGCCCATCTGGACATCGACGGTCGCGAGATTGAGACTATCCGACTGATGGATCGCAAGGAAGCCGCTCCGATGCCGGCCTGGCCTCTCGTCTCCTACCTGATTCTCGCTGTCCTCACCGGGCTCGCCTACGCCCCCGACTCCGCGCTGCGCACTTTCCTGCTCGCCCCCTGGTACAAGGACGGGCGGCGCATTATGGGCGTCGAGGACATCGCGCTGGCCGTCCTCATGGCCGTCGGCGTCGCGGCTATCGTCCACGGCATTCACGCGGCATGGGCAGTTTCTCTGCGTCGCATCCTGGCCGAGCGCAGCATCGAGGACGACGTCGAGGACGATGTCGAGGTGCCCCGCTGGCCGATCCAGGTGGGTATCCTCTCGCTCGTCGTCCTCCTGTCCGGTTTCGGCGCGATTGACGCCCGTGACTCAGCCGTCGCCTACGTGTACGACCCGACGCGCCTGGGCAAGCCCGGCATGGCCGTCAAGGGCGAACTCGCCATGCTGCGCCGCATGCAGTACACGACAGCCCCCGACGCCCTCGTCGTCGGCGACCCCATCGCGGGTGCCGCCTATTCGGAGCTGCTGGGAGGCCGCAAGGCCGTTTTCCCCCAGCTCAGCACGGTCAACGGCGACGGGGTTTCGCAGAAGGTCCTCACCCAGCACTTCCGCGATATCACGACCGACCCCGAGGTCTGCGAGGTCGTGCGCAACCTTGGCATCACACACTTCTACGAGGAAGAAGACGGTAGCTACTACAACTTCTTGCGCTCGAACCGCAACCCCGGTTTCTATGGCGTCGACACGTCCAGCGGCTTTGAGCTGGTCGACGCGGGCGGTACCGCGAAGCTGTGGAAGATCACCGCATGCGGTTACGTCACCCCCGGCGGCGGCAGTCAGGCCTTCGCGGACGGGATCCGCTCCACCCAGCCGGGTGCCGATGACCCGGAGGAACACCGGTCCGGCGACGAGTAGGCCACAATGCGCCCCTGAGCTGGGACTGAGTGCGCCCGCCTCTGTCGCGTGTCGATACCCTTGACGCTATGACGACGAACATTCCCGGCCCCGCGCCCCTTGGTGACAAGCTCCGCATCGCGTTCCTCGGCCCCTTCGGTACTTTTACCGAACAGGCCGTCCACCAGGTCGCGCCCGCCGGTGCCGTCCTCCTGCCGATGACGAGCGCCCCGCAGGCGCTCGCGGCTGTGCGCCGTGGCGAGGCTGATCGTGCTGTCGTCCCTATCGAAAACTCCATCGAGGGCGGCGTGAACGCGACCCTCGACTCCCTCTCGCACGGCGATCCCCTCGTGATCGTCGCCGAAATGCATGTCCACGTCGTCTTCCAGCTCGCAGTCCTGCCGGGCACGCGCGCTGAAGACGTCCGCCGCATCGGCACGCATCCGCACGCGTGGGCGCAGTGCCGCGGCTGGGTCGAGAGTACCTTCCCGGGCGCGATCCACGTGCCCGCGACCTCGACGGCGGCGGCCGCCGAACTCCTCTCCGACGGCGACGCTTCCTTCGACGCTGCCCTGTGCAACGCGGTGTCCGTGAGCACCTACGGCCTCGAGGCCCTCTACCAGGACGTGGCCGATAACCCAGGCGCGATCACGCGCTTCGTGTTGGTTGCGCGTCCGGGCGCGGTGCCCCCGCCCACCGGCGCAGACAAGACGACCATCCAGGTGGCCCTGCCCGTCAACGAATCGGGCGCTCTGCTGACCCTCCTTGAGCAGTTCTCGGCGTGCGGCGTGGACCTCTCGCGCATCGAGTCGCGCCCGAGCGGCGACGGCCTCGGCAACTACACGTTCAGTATCGACATCGTTGGGCACATCCGCGAGGAACGCGTCCAGGCGGCCCTCGTCGGCCTGCACCGCTACTCGCCGGAGGTCCGTTTCATGGGGTCCTACCCGCGCGTCGACGGCGTGCGTGCAGCCGTTGTCCCCGGGACAACGGACGAGGCGTTCCGTGCGGGTCGCGCGTGGGTCGCGGACCTGCTGCGCGGCGGCGACGGCACGGGCAAGACAGGCGGTTCTGCCCCCTCCTGGCCGCTGACCTGACCTCGCGCATCCCCGGCGATTCCGGGCGCATATGAAGCAGGTCTGCACCACTTAGCAACAAGCTGTGGGTCAGTGGCGACACGCGCACAGATTCGGGCCGGGGTGCGCTGTATCACGGAGTGGGTCAGCTGGGCAGCAGCTCCATCCACGTGCGCTCGGCGGGCACAGCCACGTCCAGTGCGCCGGCCTGCATGCGCACGTGCATCGTGCGGGCCAAGCCGATGGCGTCGCCGTCCACCTGGCACACCTGCGGTTCGGTGGCCGTCACGGACGCGCCTTTCGCCTGGCGGAATGCGACCGTGCCCGTCGATACGGGCAGGTTGATGGGACGCAGGCCGATGAGCTGGCCGAGCATCTTCCACGTGACGTCCGCCCAGCCGAGCAGGCCGACGTGTGCGTCGACTGCGATGACGTCGATGAGTCCGTCCGACAGGTTTGCGTCGGGAGCGAGAACCAGCATCTTGAGTTCGCCCGCGTTCGCAAACATGACCGAGCGTGCCTCGATGCGCGTGACTTCATCCGCCGACGAGAGCGGGGAATCTTGATGACCGGAGGGGGCTGCGGCCTCGTTGATGGTTTGCCCGGACAGTTGGTCGCTCACTCCCAGCGGGTCGGGCGCGGTGGCGATGGGGGACCGCAGCATCAGGCGAGCTTTCATGCGCGGCACGCCCATTGCGCCCAGTCCCGCCCACACGTAGGCGATCCACCCGATGCGCTTCTTTAGCTCAGGGTCGGTGTCCGCCATCGTCGCGCCGTCGTAGCCCATGCCTGCGATGACGAGGCAGGCGTATTCATCGGTGCGTGGCTCGAGGGACGAGGCCGTGGCGGGTTCGCGTTCCTCATCCTCAGCGTGGCGGGTGGCTTGGCGGGCAGCGTCGCGTAGTGCCCCCTCGGCGGGAAGGGACGAGGGTTTGGTGGCGTTCTCGACGCGCACCCACGCCAGGTCCACGAGCCGATGGTTGGCGTCCAGGGCAACGGCGAGTGCGTGTTCGGGGTCATCAGGAATGGAGAGGTTGCCCGCCAGGACGTTGCCGGTGCCGACGGGGATGATGCCCATGCGCACGCCCGACCCGGCCATGCCGGCCGCGACCGCGCGCACGGTCCCGTCTCCACCGGCGGCGATGACGACGGACGCGCCTTCTTCGAGGGCATGCACGGCCTGCCCGGTGCCGGGGTCCTCGCGTGTGGTCTCGCGCCAGTGCACGTGGTCGATGCCAAGTTCCTTGGCCTTGCGGTTAATGAGGTCCTTGAAAGCTTGTGGATCGTCGTGCTTCGAGGGGTTCATGATGATCCATGGACGAGGCCTGCCGCGCTCCGGGTCATCCGCCGTTGACGGGATGGAAAGTGCCTGCCGTCTGCGATGACGTCTGGTGAGCGCTGTGACAGCGCGCGCGACTCCGATTGCTCCGGCTCCTGCAGCGGCTGCGAGTATCCACGGTGTAGCGTCCATGTACACATCTTAGTCTGCCTGTGGATTAAGGGGTTGTGGACAGGCTGTGAAAGCTCTTTGCGTTGCGTTCTATAGCGGCTGTGATCAGCTGTTGTGCAACGATGCTCATCGTTATCCACACGGTTATTCACAAGAGGTGGATAACCTTTGGTATTTCTGTGAATTGATCTGATGGTTGGTGTATAACCCTGGTCTCTGCTGCGGATTAGGCATCCGGCACGGTGGGGGACAGAGCCGGGCCACCTGGCATAGGATGGTTCCATGATTGATGTGCGTGCCCTGCGTGAAAACCCCGAACCCGCCCGCGCCTCCCAGCGTGCCCGCGGAGCCAACCCCGGCCTCGTCGATGAGATCATCGCGGCCGACGCCGCCCGCCGCGAGGCCCTGCAGGCCTTCGAGACGCTGCGCGCCACCCAAAAGGAGGTCTCCAAGTCCGTGGGTCGCGCCTCCAAAGAGGAGCGTCCCACGATCCTGGCCAAGGCCAAAGAACTCGCCGAGCAGGTGAAGGCCGCCGAGGCCGCCGCGAACGCCGCCGACGCCGAGGCTGACCGCCTCGCGCGCCTCCTGCCCAACCTCGTTCTCGACGGCGTGCCCGTTGGTGGCGAGGATGACTTCGTGGTCCTGCGCCACGAGGGTCCCGTCCCCCGCGACTTCGCCGCCGAGGGCTTCGAGCCTCAGGATCACCTCGCGCTCGGCGAGGGCCTGGACGCTATCGACACCAAGCGCGGCGCAAAGGTCTCCGGCGCGCGCTTCTACTACCTCAAGGGCATCGGTGCCCGCCTCGAGCTGGCCATCATGACGATGGCCATGGATCAGGCGCTCGCGAACGGCTTCGTGCCGATGATGACCCCGACCCTGGTTACCCCGCAGATCATGGGCGGTACGGGTTTCCTCAACGAGCACTCCGACGAGATCTACTACCTGCCCGCCGACGACCTGTACCTGACGGGCACGTCCGAGGTGGCCCTCGCCGGCTACCACGCCGACGAGATCCTTGACCTGAGCGCCGGTCCCAAGCGCTACATGGGCTGGTCCACCTGCTACCGCCGCGAGGCCGGCTCCGCGGGCAAGGATACGCGTGGTATCATCCGCGTCCACCAGTTCAACAAGGCCGAGATGTTCAGCTACTGCCGCCCCGAGGATGCCGCCGAGGAACACCAGCGCTTCCTCGCGTGGGAAGAGGAGATGCTCGCCAAGGTCGAGCTGCCCTACCGCGTTATCGACACGGCCGCCGGCGATCTGGGCACCTCCGCCGCCCGCAAGTTCGACTGCGAGGCCTGGCTGCCCACCCAGCAGCGCTACATGGAGGTCACCTCGACCTCGAACTGCACGACGTTCCAGGCGCGCCGCCTCGGTATTCGCGAGCGCCGGGAGGACGGCATGGCCGCGGTCGCCACGCTCAACGGCACGCTGGCCACGACCCGCTGGATCGTCGCTTTCCTGGAGAACCACCAGCGCTCGGACGGCTCGATCTACGTGCCCGAGGCCCTGAGCCCCTACCTGGGTGGACTCGACGTCCTGACCCCGGTCGCTCGATGAGCCAAGAGCGCTTCCTGACGGTCCCCTCCTCCGGGGAAGTTGCCCGCCCCTTCGGGGATCTCCTCGACGAGGCCTCGGCCGCCCTGCCCGCCGACTTTCCGACGTCGGCGGGCCAGGTCCTGGTCGCGCTCGACATCGACGGCACGATCCTGACCCCCGCGGGGGCAACCCCGCGCGTCCTCGAGGGGATCCACGCCCTCGCTGCCGCGGGCGCTCACGTGCTCATCGCGTCGGGCCGCGCGCTCGAGGGCGTCACCCCGATCCTCGACGCCTTGGGCTTCACGGATGGGTGGGCGCTGTGCAATAACGGCGCGACCCTCGTGCGAGTGAGCGGCGGGCAGTGCGAGATCGTCGAGGAGCGTACTTTCGTACCCGGTTCATGCCTGGAGGAGATTGCCTCCGCCATTCCGGGTGTCGTGTTCGCGTCGATGCCACATCCCGACATTCTGCTGTCTGCTCCCTTCCCGAACAACGAGATCGAGGGCAGCGAGCATCGCATCGTGTCGATGGAGGAGCTGGCCTCCACGCCGACCCCGAAGATCGTCGTACGCGCCGCAGACATGGATCGCGATGTGTTTGACTCCGTTTTGTCCTCCCTGGACGTCTCGCGCACTCACGAGGTGTTCGTCGGCTGGACGTCCTGGGCGGATATTGAGCCGCTCGGCGTGACCAAGGCAACCGGGCTGGAGTCACTGCGGGCGCGACTGGGCGTTCCCGCCGCCGGCACCGTCGCCGTCGGGGATGGCACCAACGACATCGCGATGATCGAGTGGGCAGCCTTCGGCGTCGCGATGGGGGGTGCCTCCGACGAGGTGCGTTCTCACGCCGATCACGTGACGGCGGCCGTCGAAAACGACGGTGCCGCCGCCGTCATGCACGCGATCATGCGCCGCTGCGGGGTTGGTGGCCGCTGAGCCAGTCGCCCATGATCGTGAAGGCGCGGTTCAGATTCCCAATCTGGCAGTGCTGTGCCATGTCCGGGTCCTGCGCGTGACGGAACGCGCGCACGTCCAGCGACGTCGCGTTAGCCAGGGCTCGGCGCACGTCTTCCAGGCGCTCGAAGGGCACATACTGGTCGGCGTCCCCGGCCAGGACCAGGCATGGCTGATGAATCAAGCCCTCAAGCGGCTCCATCGTGTAGTCACCGAACGCCCGCAGCACCTCGCTCGGTTTGCTCAGGCCCGTGAGGTGTCTGGCCTGCTGTAGCTTCCACGCCAGGTCCGCGCTGAACCTCGGCGCGATGCGCAGCGCCGCGTCGATGAGCCATGCGGGCCTTGGGTTCCCTACGACCGCGTCCGCAATGGGACGCAGGGGACGAGGTAGTGGCAGCGTCAGGCCGTCGAGGAGCCGGTACATCATGTCGAAGGCAATGACGTGGCTGATGCGCGAGCAGTGGGCGGCCGCGCGCATGACGAGGTAGCCACCGAAGGACACGCCGAGCGCGGCTGCGCTCTCCACGCCGAAGTAGTTCAACACCGCGTTTGTCGGGCGCTCTCACTCCGGCTCGAGCGTCATACCCGCCAATGCCGTGTGTCCCTGCCCCGGCCCATCGAACGCGATGATGTCGAATGGACGGGTGGGGAAGTAGGATGCGAAGTCGATGATCTCCTCCGCATACCCGTCGAATCCGTTCATCATGAGGAGTGTGCGCGGCGAGCCCGCGGGGGCCTGCGCCCTGTCGAGCGTGTCCGCTTCCCAGCGCATCGCGGTCAGCTCACCGTCCCGGTAGGGGATCGAGTGTCGAGTGAGCCCGAGGCCGTGGTGGGCCTCGTCGAAAGCGCGTGACATAGCGGCGATATAGTCTCGCTTGCGAGGGTCGGCGCTGGGAATGTAGAAGGCGGACAGCGCGTACAGGCGCCACGCCGCCTCGGGATCTCCCGCAGCGTCACATGTGCGCGCGAGCGCATATGCAAGGGACGTGATGTCGTGTGTCGAACGAAGGTGAGGCGCATCCTGTTCGGCGGCGCGCTGCACCTCCCGCCGGTCGAGGATTGGTTCAAAGGCTCGGTTGAGTTGGAGGTCGAACTGCTGGTTGCCCGTGTAATGCGTGAACATGTGATGACGCTACATCCTGAACCGAGGGCTGGAAGCGTACAATAGCGGACGAGCTGTCGGATATCTAACGGAGCCTCCGACAAAAGTCAGATAGGCCTCTTGGTCCAGCGAAAGTGATAGGTGCACGATGTATCTACGTGACTCGGACAAGCACGGCCGTGATGCCGAAAAGAACCTGGACCTGCGCATTCGTAAGACGCGCCGCGCGATCCGCTCCGGCCTCGTCAAGGCGTGCGAGGCCAAGCCCTACGAGCGCGTGAGCGTGGCCGACATCTGCCGCGCGTCGATGGTGTCGCGCACGACCTTCTACGATCACTACACCGGTAAAGACGCGCTGCTGATCGAGGTAGTCTCTTTCCTCCTCGAGGACATTGCCCCGGCGCTCAAGGGCCTGTGGTTCGATGAGGGCGGGGCCGAGGCGCGGGTGGTGGCCCGCTACCTGGCTGACCTCTACGCGCGCCATGGTCGAGCCCTCAAGACGCTCCTCCTCATCCGAGTTGGGGGAGAGGGTGATCTGCACGAGCGACTACACCGGACATGCTGTTCGGTATTTACCGATTGGGCCAGTGGTCGCATCGACGACGAGGTGCTCCCGTTCGCTGCGGACGTGTATGCCTCCGTGGTGCTCACATTCATCCAGCGAAGCGCCACGAAGCCCCTTACGGACAAGGAGCTGGCCGCGATCGATCGCGCCCGCGAGCTCTTCATCGAGGGCTTCGGCGCCCGGTAGGTCAGCGGTAGATGCGTGACCGGTGATCGATGTTGATGGCGAGGATCAGTAACTCATCATCTTCGATGGAAACAATGATCCGATAGTTGCCGACACGGTATCGCCAAAAGCCTGCCAGGTTGCCGGTCAGTCCCTTCCCTCGCGAGCGGGGATCCTCGCCGCTCGCAGTCTCGCGGAGGTAGTCGATGATACGGAGTGCGGTTGGCTTATCGAGCTTGCTGAGCTGCTTGAGTGCGCGCGGTGACAGCTCAGCCCTCCAGGCCAAGGGTCTCCACCGCCTCGTCGAGGCTCACCGATGCTGCGCGTCCGCTGCGAATATCTTCGAGTTCCGCCTGCAGTGAGTAGGCCAGCTCGATCTCTTCGAGCGCTGATTCGATGGCGCGATTCATGTAGAACGACTTCGTTCGTCCCGTTCGCTCAGCAAGGGCCGTGAGGCGGGCGTCGATCTCGGGATCGAGCTTGACGGAGCGTGCAACCCGTGCCGTAGACATGTGTCCTCCTCACAAGTGACTACGCGTAGTCTATCGTCCTTCGGCCACAGTTGGAAGAGTGTTCGATGCGTGATGAGTCGGGAATGAAGCGGCGTCGAAGTGCTATCGGCGTCCGGTAATCTTGGGATCAAGATACTAATAGCGAACAGAGTGTCCGATAAAGGGTCACTGGTCACTGTCGTTGCGTGTGCGAAAGTGTTACCGTTAGCGCATTCCAGGCACCGGCCTCGTCAATGAAGACACTAGGAGTACACGTGACCACCGATCCCCGCGCGCTCATCGAAGCCGCCGACACCGCCCTGGGCATCGAGTTCGGCTCGACACGCATCAAGGCCGTCCTAATCGGCCCCGACCATGAAGTCCTCGCCACCGGGGGCCACGCCTGGGAGAACCACCTCGAGGACGGCCTGTGGTCCTACACCCTCGACGAGGCCGTGGCCGGCCTGCGGGGCGCCTATGCCTCCCTGGTCGCGGACGTGCGCGAACGCTACGACCTCACCCCGGCCTCGTACGGGTCGATCGGTATCTCCGGGATGATGCACGGCTACCTGACCTTCGATGCCGAGGGGCGCCTGCTCGCGCCCTTCCGCACGTGGCGCAACACGAATACGGGGCGCGCGGCCGACGAGCTCACCCGACTGTTCGGATTCAACATTCCGCTTCGCTGGTCGGTTGCCCACCTGCACCAGGCGGTCCTCGACGCCGAGGAGCACACCCCGCGCGTCGCCCGCCTGACGACCCTCGCCGGCTGGGTCCATCACCAGCTGACGGGCCGCCACGTGATGGGCATGGGTGACGCCTCCGGCATGTTCCCGATCGACTCGGCGTCGGGCACATACGTGGAGTCCTACCTCGATCAGTACGAGGCCCTGGTCGCCGAGCGGGTCCCGTGGCGTCTGCGCGAGGTCCTACCGACCGTGCTGAGCGCGGGCGAGGACGCGGGTGCGCTGACCCCCGAAGGTGCCGCGCTCATTGACACGACCGGCATACTCCAGCCCGGGATTACGCTATGTCCGCCGGAAGGTGACGCGGGCACAGGCATGATCGCGACGAACGCGATCGCGCAGCGCACGGGCAACATTTCGTGCGGTACGTCCGTGTTCCTCATGGCGGTTATCGAGCGTTCCCTCACCGAGCTGCACATCGAGATCGACATGGTGACCACGCCCGACGGCTCGCCCGTCGCGATGGTCCACTCGAACAACGGCGCGTCCGAGCTCGATGCGTGGGTGGGCTGGTTCGCGGACTTTGCGCGCCTCATCGGAGCTGACGTGAGCGTCCCCGCGATCTACGACACCCTGTACAACCACGCGCTCACGGGCGAGGCCGACGCGGGCGGTGTCATGGCCTACAACACTCTGTCCGCCGAGCCGATTGTCGGACAGGAGGCCGCCCAGCCCGTGTTCACGCACACGGCTGAGGCCCGCGTGACCCTCGCGAACGCGGTGCGCGCCCAGCTCATGAGCATCTTCGCGGCCGTGCGCATCGGCGTCGATATACTCCGCGAGGAGGGGGTCGGCCTCGATTCGCTCTTCGCGCACGGCGGACTTTTCAAGACGCCGGGTGTCGCCCAGCAGATCCTCGCCGACTCGCTGAATATCCCCGTGTCCGTCGGCGACACCGCAGGCGAGGGCGGCGCGTGGGGCATCGCTGTCCTCGCGCGTTACCGCGCTGTCCTGGCTGGGAATTCGGCGACTCTCGCCCTGCCGGAGTACCTCTCCGAGCGGGTCTTCGCCGAGGCCTCGGTCTCCACTCTGGAGCCCACTCCCGAGGGTGTGGCCGGGTACGAGCGCTTCCTCGACGCCTACCGCGCCGCCCTGCCCGGCGTGGAGGTCATCGCCCGGGGACACTGACAAGGCGGGGGCTGGGGTGAGTGCACCGGCTCGCCCAGCCCTGACCTCGTCGATTGAACGAAACACGCTACGATGACACCCATGGGTAAAGCTAGCCGCCGTAAGAAGGTCACCGATCCCGCCAAGCTCAAGGCGTATCGCCCGCCGATCCCCTTCGTCGTGCGCCCCTACGAGGGCCTGCCGAAGGAGATTGAACTGGTCGCCATGCGCGAGCTCATCCCGGCGGCCACACTGACCGCACGCACCAACGCCGACCATGGTGCCGTTGAATTCGACTTCGTCACCCTCCTGCCCGAGGGGCAGCCCGCGATGGTGCGTCCCGACGGACGCACCCTTGTCGCGCTGCAGACCCGCTCGAACTCCGCGGACCTCAGCCACGACGCGGGTGCCGCGCTGCTCGCGGCCATCGCTGCGAAGGAAGCGGGCGACGAGGGTGTTATCTCGATTGATGTGCGCGAGCCGTCCGAGCGCCTCCAGGACATCGTCGACGCCGACAGCTTCACGGACATGAAGCTCGAGGAGGACTTCTCTTTCTGGTTCGACCCGGCTGAGGAGATCGATGAGCAGACGCGTCGCGCCCTTGAGCAGAACCGCGATGAGATCATCCCGACCGAACCCGTGCCCGGCGTCCCCGGCGCGTACTGGTGCGAGATGAACCGTAACTTCGTGCGTTTCCTGACGGACAACGACGAGACCAAGCTCTTCGATGCGCTGGCCCGCCTGGCTGCGCGCGGCGAGGCTAACGTCGGTGAGGGTTCGCGCTACGTGGGCTCCTTCCGTGCGTGCGGCCTCATCGTCCCGGTCTTCGAACTGCCCGAGGGTGCCAGCGCGGCCGACGTCGCGCCCGGCACGCAGGTCTTCGCCAAGGCTTTGGCCGAGGCACTTGCCGTCACCGAGCGTCTGGATGACAAGGAGCGCCGCGCGCGCCAGGGCCTCGTGTCCCGCGCAGTGACGATCCGCTGAGCATACTTTTACCCGCCGTTTAGGCAGGCTTGTCGCTCACATTACGGGTAGCGGGGCGCAATCGCGTTCCGCTACCCGTAAACTATGTCGTGTGAACTATGCCAGCGGATCCCAAAGTTCCCACCCGCAGCGCGTCGCTGCAGTCATCGCTGCGCACAACGTCGGCCGTGCCGTTGCGGCCACCGTGCGCGCATGCCGCGCTATACCCGGCGTTGACCTTCTCATTGTCGTCGACGATGGATCGACGGACGACACGGGGCGCGCAGCCCGAGCCGCAGGCGCCGTCGTCGTGCGCCACTCTGTCGAACGGGGGCGCGCCTCGGCCATCGAGACGGGCGTGAAGGTCGCCGCCATGCGGGATCGTCCCGATGGCCCACCCCGCCACATCCTGCTGCTCTCGCCCGACTTGGGTGAGTCCGCCGTCGAAGCCACCGCCCTCGTCGAGGCCGTTGTCTCCCGCGAGGTGGACATGAGCATCGCGGTGCCTGCTACCGGGCGCGAATACTCCGGCTATGGCCCGGCCGTCATGCGCCGACTCATCCGCCGCAAGACTGGCTGGTACTGCCACTACCCGCTGAGCTACCAGCGCTGCCTGACGCGCGAGGCCATTGACGCGGCGATGCCTTTCGCTGGCCGCTACGCCCTCGAAGCTGCGATGACCATCAGCGTGCTGCGTGCCGGACTGTCCGTCATGGAGGTTCCCTGTAACTTCGCGCACTCGGGTGCGGACCGCTCCCTCGGCTCCTTGAATCGCCCGGCGCGCATGTTCGACGCCTTGCGTACCTCCGTCAGTCAGGTCTTCCACTCTGACGCCCGCTCGAAGCGTCGCGCCGACCACGAGCAGGGCATCGGCGTGCCTTACCCGGCCCCGGCCTCGTCCCGCGAGCACGCCGATGATGTCGAGGCCTCGCCTCGCTGCTCGGAGATGGTCGGGTGAGGCTCCCGGATCGGTCGGACGTCGCGCGCGTTGCTTCGGCGTGGTGGCTTCCCGCCGCGCTCGCCTGCACGGTCGGCATCCTCTACATCTGTTTTTCGCTGGCGCAGTGGCGCACGCTCTCTGACCCCTCGTGGGATCTGGCAATTTTCGCCGAGGCCGTCCAGGCGTACTCGCGCTTCGAGGCTCCCATCGTCCCGATCAAGGCCCCAGGCTACAACCTGCTGGGAGATCACTTCCATCCGATCCTGGCACTGCTTGGGCCGATCTATCGTTTCTTCCCGTCGGCGATTACCCTCCTGGTCATCCAGGACCTGTTGATTGCGGCGTCGGTCCTGCCGATTGCGCGTCTGGCGCAGCGGCTCTTCGGGCGCGGTGGTGCCGTGCTCGTTGGTCTGACGTACGGGTTGGGGTGGGGTCTGCAGGGCGCGGTCAGTGCCCAGTTTCACGAGGTCTGTGTTGCCGTCCCGCTGTTGGCCGTCGCAGGCGTTGCGTTCGTCGAGCGGCGGTGGGGTGCCTGCATGGCGTGGTTGGCACCGGTCATCCTTGTCAAGGAGGACCTGGGGCTGACCGTCTTCGTCGCCGGTTTGGCGCTCGCGTGGCGTAGGAGGGGTGAGGATCGTTCCGGGATGCTCGTGTCCCTGGCGTACGCACTGTTCGGTATTGTTGCTTTTGTCGTGACGGTGAAGGTGCTGCTGCCCGCCGTGAACCCGGCAGGTACCTGGGCCTATTCGCTGGATGGATCTGCGACGGGGGCGGGCACGACGATGGCCAGCAAGGCTGCCGTGCACCAGATTCCCTCCGTGTGGGCGATCCTCACGACCCCGCCCGTCAAGATCAAGACGCTGCTGATTCTGGTGGCCGGAGCCGGTTTTGTCGGACTGCGCTCCCCGTGGTTTGCTCTGGTCCTGCCGACCCTCGCGTGGCGCTTCGCGGGCTCGGTGAACGCCTATTACCAGTGGAACTCCTGGCACTACAACGCGGTGCTGGTTCCCATCGCAGCGTGTGCCTTGCTGGACGTCGTCAGTCGGTGGATTCAGCCCGAGCGGGGCGGGGCGGACCCGGAGGAACCGGCCCGGGCCTCGTTCGATGAGAAGTACCGCCGTGTGGCCGCGTGGGCGGTCGCGTGCGTGCCCGCCGTGTCCCTGGCGCTTACGGCCTCGTTCCTGCCCCTGTGGAAGCTGCCGACTCTCGCGGAAAGCCCGCGCATGGCGGCAGCCCAAGGCGCGCTCGATGCCGTCCCCGAGGGGGCGAGCGTCGAGAGCGACACGACGCTGCTCGCGCGGCTCGTGCCCGGGCGCGACGTCTACTGGGTGGGCACGACCGCCGGCATGGATACCCCGCCCGAGTATGTTGTCGTCGACCGGCAGTCCTACGCGTGGGGCGGTGCCGAGGTTGACGCCGAGTCCTGGGCCAGTGCCGCTCACCCTGGCCACACCTACGAGACCATCTACTCCGCGCAGGGCTTCCGCGTCGCGCGTCGCACCTCGTAAAACATAGGTGCCGCGCAGCCGGAAACTCCGGCTGCGCGGCACTCGCTAACTATTTCGCCGTGCGCAGGCGCAGCGAGTTGAGGACAACGAACACCGACGAGCAGGCCATCGCGGCGCTCGCCAGCATGGGGGAGAGTAGGCCCGCGATCGCGAGCGGCACCATCAGGACGTTGTAGAAGAATGCCCAGAACAGGTTTTCCTTGATGATGCGCAGGGTCCGGCGCGACACTCGGATCGCGGTCGCCGCCGATGTCAGCGACGAGTTCATGAGCGTCATATCCGCGACCTCGATCGCCACGTCCGTGCCCGAGCCCATCGCGATGCCCAGGCCCTTCGCGCTCGCCTGCGCGAGGGCGGCCGCGTCGTTCACGCCGTCGCCGACCATCGCGACCGTGCGGCCCTCGGCTTGTAGATCGGCGACGGTGTCGCGCTTGCCGTCGGGCAGGACTCCCGCGATGACGCGCTCGATGCCCACCTGACGCGCGACGTGTTGGGCCGCGGCCTCGTTGTCGCCCGTCAGGAGGATCGGCTCGATGCCGAGCTCGCGCAGCTGAGCAATCGCATCAGCCGACGACTCCTTGACCGTGTCGCGCACGACGAGCGCGGCGATCGCGCGACCCTCGACGCGCTCGGGAATCACCAGGGACGAGGCCGGGGCGCCCTCCCGCTCTCCGGTGCCCTGGTCGGTGGTGCCCCGGGTGGGGGTACCGGTATCCCCACCCGCGTTGCTGCCAGCCGCGGGTGCGCCATCGGTGGTCGCGGCCTCGCTGCGCGAGGTGATCTGGCCGGAGTACCCTGCCGCGGCGACGACGGCCTCGAGCTCCTCGTTGCTGTGAGGGGCGGTGAGCGTGATGCGCGCGGACTCGGTGGCGAGGTTGACTTCGGCCTTCACGCCGTCGAGCTTGCCGAGCTTGCGTTCGACGCGGCGCACGCAGGACGCGCAGGTCATGCCGCCCACGCTCATCGTGAGCGTCGCGAGGGGAAGGTCGGCGTCCGGGCCTGGAAGCGCGATGGACGCGGGTGCATCGGGCGTGGTGGAGGCTGCCTCCGGGGTGGGGGTCGCTGCGGAACACAGATTCGGCGCGAGAGCCGCGACGACCGCGGAGGCACCCGAGGCCTCGGCCTCGCGAACGGCGTCAAGGAGAGAAGAGGGAACATCCACGCCCAGGGAAGCCAGCCACGACGGGCGACCGACCAGCACACCGCCGCGGGCGGTGAGGCCGACGACGCCGAGTCCGGGCTGGTTCGCGAACGCGGTTACGGGAACGAGGGAGATACCTCGGGAGGATGCGCCCGACGTGATCGCGCGGGCGACGGGGTGCTCGGAGAGGGACTCGACGGAGGCGGCGAGGGACAGGGCCGAGGCCTCGTCCACCTCGGGGGAGCCGCCCGCGGAGGGAACTGCAACAGACTCAAGCGACATGACGCCCGTGGTGACCGTGCCCGTCTTGTCCAGGAGCATGGTGTCGATCGACCGGGTCTGTTCGAGGATTTCCGCGTTCTTGATGAGGATGCCCAGCTGCGAGGCGCGTCCCGACCCGACGAGGATCGCGGTCGGCGTGGCCAGGCCGAGCGCGCACGGGCATGCGACGACGAGGACGGCGACGGCCGCCGTGAACGCGGCCTGCACGCTGCCGCCCGCGAGCAGCCAGCCGACGAGGGTCAGCAGGGAAACAAGGATGACGATGGGCACGAACACGCCCGAAATCTGGTCCGCGAGGCGCTGGACGGGTGCCTTGCCTGCTTGGGCCTCGGCAACCATGCGCCCGATTTGTGCGAGCGTCGTGTCCGAGCCGACGCGCGTGGCGCGCACCAGCAGGGATCCCCACGTGTTGACGGTCGCACCCGTCACCGCGTCGCCGGGGGCGGCGTCCACGGGCACGGACTCGCCCGTCAGGAGCGAGGTGTCCAGGGCGGAGGAACCCTCGACGATGACGCCGTCGGTTGCCACCTTCTCGCCCGGGCGCACCGCGAACAGGTCGCCGACCTGCAGGGACGAGGCGGGCACGACGCTCTCGGAGCGCTCGCCGGTCGCGGGGTCGACGCTCACGAGCGTCGCCTCCTTCGCGCCCATGCTCAGCAGCGAACGCAGCGCGTCGCCCGCGCGGTAGCGTGCGCGCGCCTCCAGGTAGCGTCCCGTCAGCAGGAACACGACGATCGTGGACGCGACCTCGAAGTAGATCTCCGCGTGGCCGACGTGCGCCGCGCGCGGGATCAGGCTCATCTGCATGCGCATGCCGAGCATCCCCGCACCGCCCCACAGCAGCGCCCACCAGCTCCACAGCGTCGAGGCGATGACGCCGAGGGAGACCAGCGTGTCCATCGTCGTCGACCCGTGGCGCCCCGCCGCGAAGGCCGCCCGGTGGAAGGGCCACGCGCCCCACGTGACGACCGGGATCGTGATCGCCGCGACGACCCACTGCCACCCCGTGAACTGCCAGGCGGGCACCATCGACAGAATCGCCGCGAGGATGCCCAATGGCGCGGAAACGATGAGGCGTCGGAGCATGTCGGCGGCGTGGGCGCGGGTGCCCTCGCCGACCTGGGGGGGCGGGGACGAGGCCGGGGTGGCCTCAGGGGAAGAAGGGGCGGCCGCGGGAGTGGTCATCACAGAGTTGGTGGACATGGGTACCCTCCGGGGGTATGTATCGGGTGAAAGGAAACGAGGCCGGGGAAGGAACCCCGGCCTCGTCGTTGAGGCGTGGAAATCCTCAGAAGTCGCGCGAGATGCCGACCAGCGTGAAGCCAGCCTCGGACACTGCGTCGCCCAGCGCCGCATCGTCCAGGGGAGTGTCGGTCAGGACAGTCACCTTCGAGGTGCCGCCCGAGTTGAGGATGACATCGACGTTCTTCACGCCGGGGATTTCGCTCAGCTCTTCGCTGACGCTCATCACGCAGTGGCCGCAGGTCATGCCGTCGACGGACAGCTCAATGGTGCGATCAATCTCGGTGGTCATGGTTTCTCCTTGGGGTTAGGACTTGATGAGGCGCGCGATGGCCGCGGCCGCCTCGTCGACTTTGGCCTGGGCGGCCTCGTCTGATTCGCGCGCCGCCGTGACGACGCAGTGGTTCATGTGGTCTTTGAGCAGGTTGACTGCGACGGAATCGAGCGCGGACTGGACGGCCGAGACCTGCGTGAGGATGTCAATGCAGTAATCGCCCTGCGAGATCATGCGCTGCAGGCCGCGTACCTGGCCCTCGATGCGGCGCAGGCGCGCGAGGTGATTCTCGGTGTTGCCGTGGTAGCCGTGCTCGTTGCTCATGGAAGTGAGAGTACCCCTAGGGGGTATCCGTGTCAAGAGGCTTTGAGTGTTCACCGAGCGATCTCGTCTCGCATTTCGCTCGCCAACCCCCGTAGTGTGGAGTCAAGACGGACCATGAGGAGGGCACTTGAAGCGACGCTCACGCCGACGCTACCGTGCGATCCGCCGCGTCCCCCAGGCGTACCCCGGCCTCTACCTGCGCCTCAAAGTCGCCCCCGTTCTGCCCGCGCTCGCGGCAACGGTCGCCGTCGGCAGCCTCGCTGAAATCCCGGCGCTCCCCAAAACCATCCGCGCCCGCGCCCGCGCTGCCTCGGACGACATGGGCACGTCGATCTCGGAAAAATCCCAGCGCATCTTCTTCGATACTCCCGGGCTGGATACGCTCCTCATCCGCTCCCTCGCGCACGTCGCACGGCGCACCGCGAGCGTCGGGCGCGCGTGGGCACGCGCGGTCGTCGCGGTCGGTGCTGACAAGGACGGGCGCATGGCTCGCATGCTGCCCCTCATCCCCAGGCGCGGATACGACGCCCTCATGACCGGCATGCTGACGGTCGGCACGGCAGTCGGCGCGCTGCGTGGCGGTGCCGTTCACGTGAATCTCCTGCGCGACTCCGAGGCCGACCCCGCCTTCCAGGACCCGCTGCCCGGGCACCCCGAGGCACAGATCCGCCGCGTCGATCCTCCTTTAATCCTGTCCGATATGTGCGCCGACATCGACGAACTCTACTGGTCGCGCACCATCGGCCCCGCCGTCAAGATCACGCGCGTCGGCGAGGACGAGGCGCGCCGCTGGCTCCTCTCCCTGGTCGGTACTGAGTCCATGACCTTCCGTTCAACAAACAACCCAGCCGATATAGAGACGAACATCCGCCTCATGCTCGGCCTGGAGAGCGCGATGAGCGTCGGCGTCGTGAACGCTCTGCACGCCGCCATGGAACGCGACGGCGTGCCACGCGAGCGCTGGGCGCGCGAACCCATCCTCATCTGCGGCCACTCCCAGGGCGGGATTGTCGCCGCCGCGCTCGCCTCCATCCCGCCGGACGAGGCCGGGGTCAATGTCGGCGGCATCCTGTCCATGGGCGGCCCCAACCGCCGTATCCGCGTGCGCCCCGACGTGGTGATCATCACCGTCAACCACGACCAGGACGTCATGCCGAGCTTCGACGGCTCGCCCGACCGCGCCCCCGACCGGCGCGTCACCGTCGGGCGTAGCCTCGTGAGGCCTCGGACCCGCCCCCTCTACTACGCGCACTCCTCCTCGACCTACACGGAGACCGTGCGCCTCCTCGAGCGCAAGGTGCGCGTGACCCCGTGGGGTCGGCTGGCCTCGTCGATGGCGGCGCTGCAGGATTTCCTGCCCACCCCGGGGGAGTCCACGCGCGTCATGCACTACGAGATCTGGCAGGACCTCCTGACACCCACCGCCGATGCCGCGTGGGACACGGTTGCCGCGCTCGAACGCGGCGGCGCGTACACGGCCGCCACCTATCCCATGGACTACGTGACCACGGTGCCGCGCCTACCGCGCGTCACCCGCGCGAGGCGTCGGCGCGCCTCCGCGCTCTCCCGGCTTATTCCCATCAGAAAGGACCGCTCATGACCGAGCATTACGCCCCCCTGCGCGAGGTGCGCCGCTGGATGCGCGTCTCGACCCCCGTCAACAAGGCCGCAGCGTCCGGCCTGCGCGGTCAACTCCCGCAGATTGCCGGGCCGCTCGTGATCGGCGCGCTCGGCGTGGGTGCGATTGGTGCCGGCATCGCGTGGCGAGCCCTGGCCTCGACGCGGGGAACCGGGCGCACGCAGCGCTTCGCGGAGCTGGCCTCGTCCGCGCTGGAGGCCGCCTTCCCGGAGACGTTCATCGACGAGGTCGGGGTTGGCCCCGGTGAACGCGGTTCCAGTGAGCGCCGCGTCGTCAACGTCGAGGTTGGTGAGGGCTTCGGTCGCCCATCCCTGGTGTCCATTGACGTGGTTGCACCGGCCTCGGATGAGTTAGCGAATGTGGAGGTCGCGACGGAGGCGCTGGACGCGCTCACTCGCGCGGTGTGGAAAAACGCCGAAATGGCACCGGTCAGCGTGCGCGCCCGCGTCCTCGTCGCACGCGGTGATGCGGATTCGTCGGCGGACGCCCGGGCGGTGCCCGGCGCGCAAACCGAAGCGGTAGCTGACATGGCGGTGCTGGGCTTCGAAGACGAGATTGCACGTCCCGACGAGCTTTACGCGCGCTACGGCGCGCCCGACTGCGACCCTGCTTGGAGGCCGTGACCTTCGATAGGACTGAGCGTCTCCGCTTTCGCGGATGTAAGAGAGCCCCCAGCAGGACTGCTGGGGGCTCTCTTGTTCCGGCTCAGTCAATGACCTCGATGTCGCGTAGGTACACCACGGGGTTACGTGACTTGGGGCGTCGGATCTTCTTTCCGATCAGCTCCTCATGTTTGGCAGGGAGCTTACTCGGGATAATGGAGATGCGACCGCTTCCTTCGTCTAGATCCTTCTTAACGCCAGCGACGCGAGTGGCCGCCCTGACCGTATCGGTCTTGTCGAGCACAAGTAGTTCAGCGCAGTCGATGATTCGTGCAAACGACAAGGGCAGCGAGGCGCGAACCCGCGCACCCGCCGCCCCAACCGATAGGACTCAGGCCTCCCAGCGCGCCAGGCGCTCGGACAGGCCGATGTAGGTCGCGGGGGTCAGCGCCAGGAGACGCTCCTCCACCTCGGCCGGCAGACCCAGGCCCGCAATGAACTCACGCATATCGCGCTCGCCCACCTCATGGCCGCGCGTCAGCTCCTTGAGGCGCTCGTACGGGTTCGCCATGCCGGTCGCACCCGCGATCGCGGCGGCACGCATCGCCTGCTGGACGGCCTCGCCGAGCACCGCCCAATTCGCATCCAAATCCTGCGCCATGCGCGCGGCGTTGATCTCGATGCCATCCAGGCCACGCACCAGGTTGTCGTAGGCCAGCACCGCGTGACCAAACGCGACGCCCACGTTGCGCTGCGTCGTCGAATCCGTCAGGTCACGCTGCATGCGGCTGGTCACCAGCGTCGACGCCAGCGAATCCAGCAGTGCGTTCGACACCTCCAGGTTGGCCTCCGCGTTCTCGAAGCGGATCGGGTTGACCTTGTGCGGCATCGTCGACGAGCCCGTCGAACCCTGCGCCGCCAGGTTCTGGTGGAAGTAATCCATCGAAATGTACGTCCATGCGTCCGTCGCCAGGTTGTGGGCGATGCGGCCCGCGCGCGCCACGTCCGAATACAGCTCGGCCTGCCAGTCATGCGACTCGATCTGCGTGGTCAGCGGATTCCACGTCAGGCCCAAGCCTTCCACGAAGGAACGAGCCAGTGTCGGCCAATCCGCGCCCGGCACCGACACGACGTGCGCGGCCCACGTGCCCGTCGCACCGTTGATCTTGCCCAGGTACTCTGTGGCCTCGACGCGCGTGATTTGGCGGGACAGGCGGTGCGCGAACACCGCCATTTCCTTGCCGATCGTCACCGGCGTCGCCGGCTGGCCGTGCGTGTGCGCCAGCATCGGGACGGCCGCCCCGGCCTCGGCGAGGCCGCGCAGGCGATCCAGGAGCGCGCGGATCGCGGGCAGCCATACCTGCTCGGTCGCAGCCTTGATGGTCAGTGCGTACGCCAGGTTGTTGATGTCCTCGGAGGTGCAGAAGATGTGGACGACCTCGCGCAGGGTCGGCAGCGTCGTGCCCTCACCCAGTTTATCGGCCGCGGCCTCCAGATACTCGCCGATCAGGTACTCGACAGCCTTGACGTCGTGGCGGGTGACGGCCTCGAACTCGCCCAGGCGCTTGATGTGCTCGGCGCCGAAATCGCGGGGGAGCACGCGCAGGTAGTCGCGCTCCGCGTCCGTCAGCGTCGGTGCGCCCGGCAGGACCGAGTTGTCAAGCAGGAAAATCAGCCACTCGATTTCGACGTGCACGCGCGCGCGGTTCAGGCCCGCCTCGGACAGGTAGTTCGCCAGCGGCGCGGCCACCGCGCGGTAGCGGCCGTCCAGCGGGCTGAGCGGCTCACCCCCGCCCGCCAGGTCCGAATAGCCGTGGGCAGTGGAGAACAGTGTCATCGTGTCGCTCATACCCCCATCTTCCCAGACTGCGAGGTCTTCGGGACGCTGAGTCCGCTCGGCGGTTCGTGGCGTGTATAACGCACGAGGCCGGGGCTGGGGCGAGTTGTTCACGTTCGCTGGCGGGGGAGTGCCCGATACCGTCCGGGGGCGACCTCGCTTTATCCACAGGCTACCGCGGGCGGTGTCTATCCACAGGCCTGCGTTCGTGTCGCCCGCCATCCACAGGACTGACCGTGCGGGTAGAACCAGCCACGGCCTCGGACGTAGCGTGCGTCCTGTAACAACACCGCTTCCGCTGAAGGGAGTCCCCATGCCTATCGATACAGCCGCCGTTTCCGTGTCCCTTAACAGTGCCTACGCCCTCGTCGATGCTCTGCGATGCGCGCTCACGGGGTCCTCCTGCCCGCAGTGGACGGGCACGGGAGGCGATTCCTACCGCTTGCGTAAAGACGAGGTCGTGGCTCAGGCCCAGGGAGTCCTCGACGATATTCAGGCGGCGTTGGACGCCGTTCCCACCCTTGAAGCAAACGCCACCGCATTCCTCGCGAGCACCGTCGTCACAGTAGCGAACGGATGCAACACGGCAGTAACCCTCGCAGACTTCTACGGCACCGTCCTGACTTCTGCCGCAGCCGCGGTCAGTGGCGACGTGCTAGGGAGGCGGTAACCGTGGTCTTTGACCCTCATCGTCACGTCACGGTTGCCTCCGGTGCTTTCAGTGTTGACGTGAACGAACTGAACGCCGCGCACGCGGCGCTAACCTACGAGAAGCTACTCGCAATCGGACCATCCAAAGCCGCACTTACCTGCGCACAGTTGGAAGTCGACCTGGCCCCTTTCGATACAAGCAGCGTCACCAGCGCGATCACCACCGCCCTGAGTTCCCTGGATGACCTGGGTGCCGCTGTCGATGATCTCCTGTGGAAGCTGCGTGATGCTGCCCTGACCTACGACGACGCAAATAGTTTCGCCTCCCTGTGGGAGGCCGTTCCCGGCAGCGCGTCCGGTCCGCAGTTCAGCCTCCTCGGCCTCGCCAGATTCGAGGCGGCGGGTGGCTTCGCGGGCGCGCTGTGGAGCGCTGGTTTCCACCTGTGTCAGGACGCCGCGACTCGACTGGGGGTCCCAGGTTTGGCGACTGTGGTCATGCCGCTTCCGGCGATGGCAACCCACAGCAGGGACCTGATGAACACCGGGATCGACGGTCTGGAGTTTTGGAAGCATGAGGATGAGATGTCAGGCGTACAGTTTCAGCGCGACCTCGGCCGTTTCGCGTTGGACGTCAACTCCTTGCCTGTGCATCGGGACGTCGCACGTATTCTGGAAGGACTTGGGGTGAGTCAGGACCTCAACTCCACGTCGACGGCCTCGGCCTCGGGCTTGGCGGCGCTGACGGTGCTGGGACTTACTGCTTGCGGACTCGGGAGCGGACCGAGCTACGGGGTCGCAATCAAGGCAGCCGACGGACATACGCGCGTCCACGCTGGCGGGATCGGACTGTGGCTATCGCCCGATAGGTTTCAAGAACGAAAGGCCACGACGCTGGCGTCGATGCCGGACGCTGCACCCGACATCCACTACGAGGGCGCTGCCACCAGCGCAGACGTCATCGAACACATCATCGACATGCACGGGGGAGACGCCGACAACGGCGAGATCGCCATCGAGGAGCACGTCACGGTGGAAGAGGATGGAACCCAGACACGCTCATGGACCATCGACATCCGCGGCACGCAGTCCTTCGGCGCTGGGGAGAAAGGCCCGCAGGACATGCTCACCAACTTCCAGGGCGTGGGCGGTATGGCTTCCGACCAGCTCTACGCCATCCAGAAGGCGATGGATGACGCGGGCATCGCGCCGGGCGAAGCCGTCGAATTCGCCGGACACTCCCAAGGCGGCATCATGGCCGCTCAACTCGCCGCAAACCCTGACGTACGCTCCCGCTACAACGTCGTCTCCGTCGTCACCGCCGGATCCCCAACGGCCACCATCGCCCCCACCGACGTACCCGTCCTGTCCTACGAGAACTCCGGCGGCATCGTTCCCGGCCTCGACGGCTACGCCACACAGGGGGATAACGTCACCACCGTCATGTTCCGCGACTACGAAGCCACGTGCGACGTCTCCGACCCCGTCCCGTGCTCACACTCCGCCTCCGTCTACGTCGACGAGATCAGGAGCTCCCTGAGCGCAGCCACGGCCTCGTCCGACCCGGGCCTTGGCGCACTCGCGGTCGCCGAGGCCCGCCGCACCCACGCGCTCGGCCTCACCGAGCGCACCCAGACCACGATCCACCACTACCAAACGAGGCGCATCACCGACAAGTGATGCGCCTCGAGAAAGGGGAAGCCAGCTCAGTCGCGGGCGTCCTTCTTGTCACGCAGGAACCCCGACACGACGGAGGTCACCACCGACGTGATGACCGCGCCCGCCAGGCACGACAAGAAGCCACCCGTCGTCATGGGAATACCCAGCGACGTGGACAGCCAGCCCGTCAGTGCGAAGAGCAACGAGTTGGTCACCAGTGCAAACAAGCCGAAGGTGAGGAGGTATAGAGGGAAGGCCAGCGTCTCGACGACGGGCTTAATGATCGAGTTCACCAGCGTGAACACGAAAGCGATGACGGCGAAGGCAATCACGGTTTCTGATGCCGTCGTCGACGTGATGGAGATAGACGGAACCAGGAGGGTCGTGACCCACAGTCCGGCCATCGTGGCAATAAGTCGAGCAATGAAATCCATCTGCTCATTCTTGCGCAGTGGGACGTTGCTTGCACGGCACACCCCCATGGGATAGGACTACACACATGAGCAACCTGCGCTTTCGGCCCACCGTCCTCTCCCTACCTCGCTATAAGCCCAGCAAGTCCGCGCCCGACGCCGTCAAAATCTCATCCAACGAGATGCCGACCCCGCCCAGCCCGGCCGTGCTGGAAGCGATCACCCGCGAGCTCCAGACGATCAACCGCTACCCCGACCTGACCGCCGCCCCCCTGCGCGAAGCCCTCGGGAACCGCTTCGGCGTGGGTGCCGACCAAGTGTGCGTCGGCACCGGCTCCTCGGCGATCCTCGTCGCTGCGCTGTCCGCCGTGTGCCAGCCGGGCACCCAGGTCGTCTTCCCGTGGCGCTCCTTCGAGTCCTACCCGATCGCCGTCCCGACCGTGGGGGCCGACCCCGTTCCCGTGCCGCTCCTCCCGGATGGCAGCCAAGACCTCGTCGCGATGCACGAGGCCATCACGGACGACACTGTCGCGCTCATCCTCTGTTCTCCCAACAACCCGACCGGCCCCGCCCTCACCTACGAGGAGATCGCCTCCTTCGTCGCAGATGCCCCCGACGACGTCATGATCATCGTCGACGAGGCCTACATCGATTTTGCGACCAAACCCGGCGTACGTACCGCGGTCCCGCTCATCGCAACCCACCCCAACGTTGTTGTCATGCGGACCTTCTCTAAGGCACACGCCCTGGCTGGTGTACGCGTCGGCTACGCTATCGGCGATGCCGAGGTCATCGGCGCGATTCAGTCCCTCCTCGTGCCCTTCGGCGTCAACTCCCTCGCGCTCGCCGCTGCCCTGGCCTCGCTCGCAGACGCAGAGGGTGTTCAGCGCGCGGTCGCCGACATCGTCGCTGAACGCGAACGTATCGTTCCCGCCCTGCGCGACCTCGGATACGACATCCCCGACACACAGTCGAACTTCTACCTGCTCCACGGAAGCGTCTACGGCCTCGTCGACGAATGCGCCCGCGTCGGCCTCATCGTGCGTCCCTTCCGCGAAGGCGTGCGCGTCTCCGTGGGCAGCCGCGAGCAGAATGACCTCTTCTACTCGGTAGCCGCCGAGTTCGCGCGAACCCACGGAATCAGCGCGTAGGTACCTGTGCGTGTGGGCGCGCCCGATCAGCCGGACACGCCCACGCAGGGGGTGATGCGGTTACGGGACCAGCAACACCACAAACAACAGAGCCGACCAGGCGATCTCGGTGAAGCCGATCAACCTGGGGGAGAGGGGACGCTGGCGGGTTCGGCTCAGCATCGGCATCACCCACGCGCGCGCCGTCAGGCACACCCACACGAGGGAGGGCCAGATCGATAGCGCGCCGAACCACCACGCTGCGGTCACGCCGAGCGTGCAACAAGCGTGAAACAGTGCCGCCCCCATCGCCCAGCGCGGGTCCTTGCGGCCACGGATCATCGAGCGCACCAGCGGTACCGTGCCAACATAGTGCAGCGTGAATACCGTGCACGCTGCCCACGCGTGCGGGGTCACCGCCGCCGGCGAGCCATCTGCTGTCGCCAGCGAGAAAGCGACGGGACCCATGATGCCGCCCGCCAGGATCGAGGCCGCGCGGGCACCCAGGGAGCGCTCGCGCCCCTTCCACACGAGGAAGAGTGCGGACGAGGCTAAGGGAGCGAACGCGATTGCCCACCACAGCAGCTGCGGGCGCATCGCCAGGAGGGTGATGCCGGGGATAGCTGTGAGGACGCTGTAGGTCAGGATCGCGGGCACGATGCGACCGCGGCGCTTCGCAGGGGTCTTGACCCACAGACACACCGCCGAGAACATCTGGAACGCCATCGCCCACGCCACCAGCATGAGGATGACCATCCATACGAAGGTCAGGGACAGTGCCCATCCGAGCAGCGGTGGGAGGGCCATCATCGTCCATGCGCCGTGCTGGTCGGAGATCCAGCCCTTGCGCTGTAATTCGCGCATGCGGGGATTCTTATGGTGTCGCGTTTTTGGGCGGCTGTGGGAATGCCTGCACGTATCGTCCGGGGACGTCTGCTGGGGGTGAGCGGGGGTGGAATCAGTCGTTGGCGCGGCACTGTGCATAGCCTTAGCTTAGTGAAGTTGTCTTGTGAGTCTCAATACTGAACTGATCACAACGTGAGACGCGGAAGGGAAAAATTCAACAATCGGTGAAATATGGGTGGCATGTCCACATCAGATACAGTCACCACTCAGTCTCCTTCGCTTTCCTCCGAAGATCGCAGCGCGCGCATCGCCGTGACGGTCTTCCCGCTGCTGATCCTGGCAGCATTCGTGATCGCTATGGTTACTCCCGCGACCTTCAAGCCGCTGGCCCCCGGCGTTAACTGGGCGCTCGGCGTCATCATGTTCGGCATGGGCTTGACCCTGACGCTGCCCGACTTCGGACTCATCATCAATCGCCCGCTGCCTGTGCTCGTGGGTGTTGTCGCCCAGTACCTGATCATGCCCCTCGTGGGTTGGAGCCTGTGCTACGTGTTCCGCCTTCCCGACGCAGTGGCCGTCGGTGTCATCCTCGTCGGTTGTGCACCGGGCGGTACCGCCTCGAACGTGATTTCCTACCTGGCAAAGGCGGACGTCGCGCTGTCGGTCACCATGACCTCGATCTCGACGCTGCTCGCGCCGCTCATGACACCGATGCTCACTGCGTGGCTGGTCGGCTCGCGTATGCCGGTGGATGGTGCCGCGATGACAAAGAACATCCTACTGATGGTCCTCGCCCCGGTTCTGGGTGGCTTCGCCGTGCGTTTCCTCGCGAACAAGATCGTCGAAAAGATCCTGCCGATCCTGCCGTGGATCTCCGTGCTGGGCATCTGCTACGTGCTGCTCGTAGTCGTGTCGGGGTCGGTCGACAAGATCCTGACGTCGGGCGCTCTCATCATCGCGGTGGTCATCTGCCACAACCTGCTGGGCTACCTCTTCGGCTACCTGGCCGGACGCGTCGGACGCGGCTCGGACAAAGCCTCTCGCACGACAGCGATCGAGGTCGGCATGCAGAACTCCGCGCTGGCTGCGACGCTGGCGAAGACCCACTTCGCCGCCACCCCAGAAACTGCGCTCCCGGCGGCCGTCTTCTCCGTCTGGCACAACCTCTCTGGCGCGCTCCTGGCGGTCTTCTTCCGTCGTTGGAAGAACGGTGGTCAGGCCTGAAGCGACGAGGCCTGGGTGCCCTCGGGCACTCATGCTGCGCGGATGGGTGGGGCTGGCGCGTAGATACAGCCCGCGCAGATAAATGAAGAGGGACGACCCTGCGGGTCGTCCCTCTTTCTCTTGCTGGGCAAATCAGTTACTGGTCGACATGAGTCCGCACGTGGCGAAGAGCTCATTCTGGTGGGTGCTCACGTCGTTGACCGCCTGCGTGTATTCGTTCAGTCCGGACCCGTTCGTGGTGGAGATGGCGGCGGCCTTCTCGCCAGCGTTGCGCCAGTCAGCAGTGACCTGGTCGACAGACTTCTTGATGTCCTCGTTGGAAATCTTCTCGGATGCCGTCGCGTAGGCGTCCGCAATCGAGTCAAACGTGTTCTTGATGCTGGCGGTGTCAGTGCTTATCTCTGAAGTAGCGCTCGTCACGGTTTCGCTGGCGTCTGCCATCGCCTTTTCGATTTCCTTGCAAGCGTCTTCCTTGGACTGGTTGCCAGCAGGGGCAGTGTTCTGGGTGGCAGCGGAGCTGGGCTCCGACGAGGGGGTGGTGGACGAGGAGTTAGTCTTCTCGCCACCGCATGCGGCCAGGCTGAGCGGCATCAGGGTGATGAGCATGGCGGCTACGATGCGCTGTTTCATGGGTTCTCCTTTGAAAGCATGGAAGGATACCCTGAAAGTCTAGCCGGATGGTTAAAGTTGGGCAAAACTCCCTGTGTGAAGGGCGGTCTTCCCCCTGTGCTCCGCGCCCCTTTGCTCGGAAAGGCAGGCGTTTACGCCTGGCAAAAGATGGGTGGGGTGACCATGAAGGCCGCCCCACCCGGTATCGCAGACATGGTTAGTGACAGGTCACTGTCCGGTGCCCCAGTCGAAGCCGCAGAGGTCGTTCAGCGCCTTGCCATGGTTTGACATGTCTGTCATGAGGTCAGGGCCACCCGTCGAAGCGCCGGGCGACTTCGTGGCGTCGCGAAGCTTCTCAAGGTCTTCAATAAGAGGGGTGAAGGCAGCCTTGACCTTCTTATTGGTGATCTTCTTGTTGGCTTTCTTGTATGTCTTGATGATCTGGTCCAAACTGTCCCGGATGTCGTCAGGGGAAGTGCCCTTGATCTTGACGCTTTTGTTGGCGCTGACAGCCGCCTTCTGGATGTGTTTGCAGGCGGCTTCCTTGGATTGGGCGCCACAGGCGGCCATGCCGAAGGGGAAAGCGAGGATGAGGGCAGCGGCGATAAGGCGACGCTTCATGCTGGCTCCTTTGAGAGCGTTGATGGACATAGTGGAAGTGTAGGGGAGTGGTCCCGGCGATATAAAACTCGCCACATGGCGAGCGGGTAACCGACGAGGTATGGGTGCGGTACGAGGCCTGTGTGGCGTAGGTTGTCGTGGTCAGATTTTTCACGGCGCGAGGAAAGGCATGCATCGGGTTGTCCCTCCCGATAGACTCAACGGAGTCGTCATTCGCGCATCAGTTTCCAATGTTCCATCCGAAGCCGCACAGATCGCTGAGTTTCTTCCCGTGATTCTCCATGTCTGTCATGGCACTGTCGAACTCGCTGGAAGAGAACATGGTATCGCCGTCGTCATAGAGTTTGACGATCCTCTCCATGTCAGCGATGAAGCTCTGAAAAACAGGCTTAACCTTCTTGTTGGTGACCTTCTTTGAGGCCTTCTTGTAGGTAGATGTCAGGTCAGCCATCCGGTCCCTGAGGACCTTCGGATCTCTGCTGGTGGTCTGCCCGTTCTTTTGTGCCTGCGTGCTGGCGCTAGCCGCAGCATTGTCGATCTCATGACAGGCGGCTGCCTTGGATTGGGAGCCGCAGGCGGCCATGCCGAAGGGAAAAATGAGGACGAGGGCGGCAGCAATGAGGCGACGCTTCATGGGAATTCCTAAAGGGTGGGTCGATGGTCTCGCGGCAGAGGGTCAGTATCGATGACCGCGACAGTGACGCTGGTGGTGGACGGGGAGGGGCACCCGGTTGGGCGTCCCTCCCCGCATGGCTGATGGTGTCAGCGACGTATCACTTGCCGGAATCCCACTTGAAACCGCAAATGTCGTTCAACTCCTGGCCATGGGTGGAGATGTCCTGCAGGACCTGAAAGTCTTCCGTAGACACGTCGGAGCTGTCCTTGTCCGCGAGGTCACGGAACTTCTCGAGGTCGGCGATGAGGTTATTGAAGGCGGGCTTAACCTTCTTGTTGGTGACCTTCTTGGCGGCCTTCTTGTAGATCTTGAGAGCCTTATCCAGGCCTTCCTTGAAATCGTTTTCGTTGCTATTGGCGTCGAAATTGATCTCAGAGCTGGCGGTAGTCGCAGCCTTCTGGATCTGCTTGCAGGCGGCTTCCTTGGACTGGGCACCACAGGCGGCCATGCCGAAGGGGAAAACGAGGACGAGGGCAGCGGCGACGAGACGGCGCTTCATGGGAATGCTCCTAGTGCATTGATGATGGGTACGGTGAAAGTCTATCGTCTGAGAAAAATCTGTGGGATGGTTACTGGGTGATCCATGGCACCACTCTGCGAGGCGTTGCTCAAGGGGCTGCTCGGTGGGGTTCTCCAGACGAGCCGCTTACCAGCGTTGGGTTACCTGTCCCACGTGAAGCCGCAGAGGTTGTTCAGTGCCTCCCCGTGGGTATCCATGTTGTCCTGAATGGACTCATAATCGGGTGACGCGCTCGCGTTTTCGTTGGTATTCAACAGGTTAATCAGCTTGTCGAGGTCGTCGAGGACGTCCTTAAAAGCAGTCTTCACGTCCTTGTTGGTGACGTTCTTTGCGGATTCCTTGTAGATGCCAGTCATCTTTGTGAGGAAATCGGCGTACTCCTGCTGGCTATCCATCGAGGAGATGTCCACCGATTCTGATTCCTTGAGGACCGCATCGCGCGCGGTCGCGATCTCCTTGCAGGCGTCAGCCGTGGACTGGGTGGATCCGCAGGCAGCCATGCCAAGTGGAAGCATGAGGATCAGGGCGGTGGCGGCGAGACGACGCTTCATGGAATTTCCTGGATGTGTCGGTGGTGTACAGCGACATGCTAATGCCTGTAAGAAGTACGTGGGAAGTCGTGAATGAGTGACTGGCGGGGGAGGGGCAACCCACCCCGGGTTACCCCTCCTGGCTTGGTGTGCGCGTCAGTAGCTGCTCACCAGTCCAAGGTGAACCCGCAGAGATTCTTCAGCACCTGTCCGTGGCTGTCGATGTCTTCCTCATTCTGCTCGTATTCCGGCGAGGTGGTGGGAGTGTCGTCCCTGAGGAATTCAACGGACTTGTCGAGGTCCTTGAGGACATCGTTGAAAGCAGCCTTGACTTCCTTGTTGCTGACCTTCTTACCGGCGTCCCTGTACATGTCCAGCAGCTTCTTCAGATGATCTGGGACTTCGTTGAAGGGCATGCTCAGAATCGAGTGTTCGGCCGAGTACTGGTGAACGGAGGTGCGTGCCGTCGCGATTTCCTTGCAGGCGTCAGCCGTGGACTGGGATCCGCAGGCAGCCATGCTAAGCGGGAAGATGAGGGCGAGAGCGGCGGCAGTAAGACGACGCTTCATGGGTGCTCCTAGATGTCGTAAGAATGGATGCACTGAAAGTTTATGATGTGAGAAAGATTTGTGACGCACGCCTCTACATTGTGGACATGGTTGCTGCGTTCGTGCGGGCCTTGGCGACCGTGCTGCTGATGGGTAGGGTCGCCGTTCTCTATCGTTACCGCGCAGTGCTGGTGACCCTTCTCTGTGCTCAAGGGCGGCGGCCCGCCTCTCCAACTGCTCTCTGCACCCGAGGGCGTCGGCCCGCCTCCCCAGCTGCTCTCTGCACCCGAGGGCGTCGGCCCGCCCGCTCGCCGTCCACGCCGCGAGCCTTCGGCTCGGCGCGTAGGCTCGAAGCCCGGCCAGGCCCTGCCGCCGCCCTCGAGTACCGCAGCTGCCCGCATGCGGGTTATAGGACATTTCGTGTTGCTGGGGTTAGTCCCAGGTGTTGTGGTAGGGGGGTGGTGTGGTGGAGTTCGTTGAAGCAGATTGCGTCGCCCCAGCCGGGGATGATGGCGGTGGCTTGGTGGTTTTGCACGGCTTGTTGCCAGGCGTTTTCGAGGTATGTGTCGGTGGGCATGGTCGCCAGGATTGTCGCTGCTGGTTGCGGGTGGGCTGAGTGGGTGTAGCACCACCAGAACACGGCTTTGATGCGTCGGGTCAGGCGCATGCCGCGGTGGTCGCGCAGCATCTGGCGTAGGCGCGCGTTCGTGCTTTCGATCTGGTTGGTCATCGCGGGCATCT
>NZ_CAJPJE010000016.1:0-39549 GCF_905369875.1 Actinomyces sp. ICM47 | reverse complement strand
CCACGAGGGTACGCATGGGTGCGCCCAGGCGCGCCTCGACGGCTTCGTCGACTTCATACAGAGGAAGTTCGTAGCGAAGAGAAAGCTCGCGTCCAACGGTGGTTTTGCCGCTGCCCGTGACTCCGATCAAGACGATGAGGCTCATGCGCGAATGCCAATCTGTGAGGCTGGAGCAGCCAGCTCCTGCGGATCGACGGAGACTGTCGCTGGGTGTGCGATTCCCTCAAGGAGGACGAAGCGCAGGATTCCGCGCCGTACCTTCTTGTCGGAGAGCATGATGTGGGTGAGCTCGTCGAGAGTGCTTCCCCCGTAGCGCGTCGGCAACCCGACACGTGAGAAAAGCTGGTCGTGGCGAGCAACATCGTCAGCGCTCAGCAGCCCCCGGGCTTGAGCCAGACGTGCCGCGAAGCAGCAGCCGACGGCCACCGCGTCGCCGTGGCGCCACGTGTAGTCGTTCGCTCGCTCGATCGCGTGGGCGAGGGTGTGACCATAGTTGAGGATCTCGCGCAGTCCGCCTTCGGTCAGGTCGGCGGAGACGACGCGGGCCTTGACTGTGATCGCACGGGTAGTGATCTCGGCCAGCTGCTCGCTGGAGGGGTCAAGGAGGATCTCCGGGGAGGTCTCCCCCACGATGCGCAGGATCTTAGGGTCGGCGATGAACCCACACTTGATGACCTCGGCGGCCCCCGCCGCCAGGTCCTGGCGGGGCAGGGTTGCCAGCAGGCTCATGTCGGCGATGACCGCGTCGGCCGGGTAGAAGGAGCCGACCAGATTTTTGCCCACCGATGTGTTGATACCGGTTTTGCCGCCCACGGCTGCGTCAACCATGCCGAGCAGCGTGGTCGGCACGTTGATGAGCGTCACGCCGCGCAGCCACGTGGCGGCGACGAAGCCCGCCATGTCTGTGGTCGCTCCCCCGCCCATGGCAATGATTACGTCCTTGCGGCCCAGCTGGAGGTGCCCGCAGGTGTCCCACAAGCCGGCCACGACCTCGATGGCCTTTCCGGCCTCGGCGTCAGGATGGTCGGCGGTGGCCACCTCGTAGCCGAGGGAACGGAGGTGCTCGGCGAGCGCCACTGCGCGTGCAGCGAGCGGGCGCGCGTGGATGATGAGGACCTTCATGACGGCCTCGTCGAGCACGGCGGCGATGGGAGCAAATCCCAAATCACGGCCGACGGTGATAGTTGAGGGATGGGGGCCGGTGACCCCGATGGTGGTGCTCATAGCTGCTCCAGGTGGGTGAGAATGGCGGTGGCGACGTCCTCGGCGGGTCCCGGCCCGGTGGGCACGGTCAGCGTGGCGACGGCACGGTAATGAGGTTCGCGCTCGCTTCTCAGTCGCCGTAGCACCCCGTCGGGGTCTGTGACGAGCAGCGGGCGGTGAGTCTTGGATGCTGTGCGGCGCACGAGTTCGTCGTGAGGGGCGTCAATATAGACAACGATGTGACCAGCGAGCAGGTCGCGCACAGCGTCGGTGGCCGCTGCTCCCCCGCCCAGTGACACGACCGCGCGACGTGAGAGCGCATCGGCGACCGCCACGGTCTCCATGAGACGGAATGCAGACTCGCCATCGGTGGCGAAAATATCGGAAATCGCTCGTCCTTCACGCTCAACAATCAGGTCGTCGGTGTCGACGTGAGGGACTCCGAGGCGACCGGCGAGCAGGCGACCGACCTTCGACTTGCCAGCTCCCGGCAGCCCGACGAGGACGATGGGCAGCGCGACGCTCATGCGCGCTCCCCCACAACCTCCAGGTAAGAGGAAAGGTTACGGCGCATCTCGGACACCGAGCGCCCGCCCGCGTGTTCGAAGAGGGCGTCGGCCAGAACCAGGGCGACCTCGGCCTCGGCGATGACGGCACCGGGCACAACCTGGCAGGTGTCGGAGCGCTGGTGTAGGCCTACGGCTTCCTCACCGGTCGCCAAATCGACGCTGCGCAGAGCGCGAGGGACGGTCGAGATCGGCTTGAAGCCGGCGCGTGCCACGATGGGTGCGCCGTTGGATGTGCCTCCCTCGATGCCGCCTGCGTGGTTGGTGGTGCGAGTCAGGTGCCCATCCGCCCCACGCACGATCTCGTCGTGTGCGGCGGAACCGAGCAGGGCGGCCTGTGCGAAGCCGTCACCAATTTCGACGCCCTTGACGGACTGGATCGACATGAGCGCGGCGGCCAGGCGTGCGTCCAAGCGCTCGCGTGCAGTCACGTGCGTGCCCAGCCCCACAGGCACACCGTAGGCGATCACCTCAACGACGCCGCCGATGGTGTCACCCGCATGCTTCGCCTCATCGACGGCGGCCTCAAAGCGGGCGTTGTCAGCCGTGTCGAGGGTGCGCATGGAGGCCTCGCACAGGGCGTTCTCGTCGGCGGGCGTCGGCACCACCTCGGAGTTGGTGCGCTGGGTACCGACCGCGATGACATGGGAGACCAGGCGCACGCCGGCCACCTGCTCGAGGAGTGCCTCGGCAAGTGCGCCGAGGGCGACGCGCGCCGCAGTCTCACGCGCGGAGGCGCGTTCGAGTACCGGACGCGCCTCGGGCAAGTCGTAGGAGAGCATGCCGGACAGGTCCGCGTGACCGGGACGAGGCCTCGTCAGCGGGCGGTTACGTGCGATCTCACGCTCATCACCCGTGCCAGCATCGATGAGCAGAGCGGAGGGATCGACGAGGTCGGCGCTCATGACTGTTTCCCACTTGGGCCACTCGGAGTTTCCAATCCGAATGGACACAGGTGCACCCGTCGTCACCCCGTGTCGCACACCCGCCAGGATCGAGACCTCGTCGGCCTCGAACTTCTGGCGCGCACCGCGCCCGTATCCCAGGCGTCGGCGCGCCAAGACGCGACGCAGGTCATCGGTCGTGATGCGCAAGCCCGAGGGCAGGCCCTCTATCGTGGCAAGCAATGCAGGTCCGTGCGATTCTCCGGCGGTCATCCATCTCAGCATGCCTCCCAGTGTCCCACAAGGCCGACTGCCGATGCCCGCTCACTCTCACGGGGTGAACGATCAGGACTGCGGCGTCGTGTCCCCAGTCGTGCCCAAGCCCGGTTCGGTACCAAGAATGTCGATGACGAAGCACAGGGTGTCGTCGCCGGCCGCCAGGTCTGGGGGAATCGTAATCGCCAAGCGCGAGCCAACCTTCTGATCCACCAGGGCGGTCTGCAGGCCACGCATGGCCTTACCGAGATTGATGACCTGGGGGACGCCGGTCTCCCACGTGGACACTCGCACGACACCATCGTTCCAGCCCACGGCGGTGAACTGAGCGACCACGCGATCACTCTCGTGCACCTGGATGCCGTCGCCCTTGATGAGCGTCTGCGTCGTCACACGGTCGGGCACAGTCGTGCCGTGGGTGATGATTGGGCCTTCGGGGACGATGTTGACGGTCAACGGGCCGTTTGATGCATCCGCTTCCGTGCCCACCGCGATGGAGGGCAGGATGTCGATGACCTCAACCTCGATGTTGCTCGTCGAACCAGGCGCGCCTGCGCCCGGCGCAATCGTCCGGTAGGCGAGAATACGCGACCCCTCGTTCTGCCCGATCACAATATTCGTCAGGTCATCACCGATGACGTTGGTGCCGACGATCCCCAGGCTCAGCTGGGGGCGACCCGACTCGGACAGGTTCGTGCCGGTCTTTCCGTCGAAGGCCGTGATAGCGACCAGCACGGGAGACCCCTCGGTGATCTGACGTCCGTTGCCAGCAATGACAGTCGCTGCCTTGGTGCCGTCGACCTCCAGGGGTGCCTTGATTTCAATCGTCGGCGTGGCACCAACGCGCCCCGAGACGGCGACGCGGTCGAACAACGGAAGTGTCGTCGACTGCGCGCTGGTCTCGGCTGTCGACGTTTCCTGCGCGGCAGGTACCGGGCGGAATGCCCACCAGGCGACGGCCCCGCACGCCCCGAGGACCACGAGCGTGATCAGGAGCCGCATCAGCAGGGACGCACGCGAGGATCCGCGTGAGCGTTCGCCCCTCGCAGCGGCGCGCTGTGAGGAGCCTTTCGAGCGTCGGACGCTCGCATTGTTGGAGTGTTGCGAAGCGGGGGTCATGCGGGAATCGTAGGAGACGACGCGTGAATCTGCGCGATGAGTCCATCAACGCGGGGGTCGGACGTGGCCAGTGGATCCTGCAGGGACAGCGGAAACGCCGTGGAATCGTCGAGGCGCACGTGCACCCAGTCAACACTGAGGTCGGCGCGCGCATCCTCCGCCGCAGCGATGATACGCCCGCGCAGGTGAGCGCGCGTCGAGGCCGGAGCGACGGTCGTCGCGCGCGAGACCCCTTCCGGCGTCGTCAGGCGGCGCATGAGACCGGCCTTTTCCATACGTTCGCGCAGGCCCTGCGCCGTGATATCCGAATAGGACAGTTCGAGGCGAGCCACTCGCGGGTCGCTCAGGGTAGCGCCGGTGCGCGCGCAGTAGGAGGACAGTAGCGTGCGCTTGATCGCGATATCCAGTTCCGTGGCAACCCCACTCCAGTCGCCGCTCGCAATTGCGTCGAGGCCTCGGCCCCACAGGTCGACCACATAAGCGCGCATCGGGTCCAGCTCGGCGACGGGAATACGGGCGAGGACGCGCTCGCGAATCTCTCGCTGCAGAGCGACCGCGGAGGTGGTGCGACCTGAGGCCAGCTCGATGGCTGCAGAGCCGGTCAGGTCAGCGTTGATCTCGCGGATGGCACGCATCGGATCGGCCAGGGCCAGGTCTTCGATCTGGAGGCCGTCCTCAATGGCATGGATGAGAAGTTCGGTCATGCCGACTTTGAGGGCCGTCGTGGGCTCGGCGACGTTCGTGTCTCCGACAATGACGTGCATGCGTCGGTAGGCACCCGAGTCGGCCAGGGCCTCGTCACGTGTGTTGATAATCGGGCGCGAGCGGGTGGTCGCCGACGATACGGCGTCCCACATCTGGTCGGCGCGTTGGGAGAACTGTAGGCGCGGCGTCGCGGCTCCGGTGTTGATCCACCCGTTGCCCACCAGGATCTGGCGCGTCACGAAGAAGGCGACGAGCGCGTCGGCAACCTGGCGGAAGTCGCGGCGTCGGTGCAGCAGGTAGTTCTCGTGGCAGCCATAGGAGTTGCCCTGTGAGTCCAGGTTGTTGCGGAACAGGTGCAGGCGCAGGTCGGTGCCCAGCTCGCCCAGTGCCTCGTCGGCCTGGACGGCCAGATCGGCGAGTATCTCGGATCCCGCGCGATCCTGCTCGAGCAGGTCCTCCAGGCGGTCGCATTCGGCGGTTGCGTACTCGGGGTGTGCACCCACGTCCAGGTAGAGGCGTCCGCCGTTGCGTAGGAAAAGGTTGGAGGAGCGCCCCTGGTGCAGGAGCGGCTCGAACAGTTGACGAGCGGCGTGCTCGGCGTCCATCGGCGCTGCCCCGGACGGGGACGCGGCCGTCAGCCCGTACTCCGTTTCGATGCCGAAAACTCGACGCCTCACCTCACTGGCCACCCTTCTGGACGAAGCCCTGGACAAAGGCCTCAGCGTTGGTTTCGAGGACAGAATCGATCTCGTCGAGGAGGGAGTCGATCGATGCGGTGCGCGCCTGAACCTGGCCCGCGGCCTCAATCGGGTCGTCGTCGGGGGCGGGGGCACCGGCAAAAATCTGGTTCGACATGGTGTGTTCTTCTTTCTGTCGTCGTGTCAGCGGGTGGAGGTATCGAGGGCGTCCGCGATCGGGAAGCGCACCAGGTCACCCTCGCCCGGGTCGAAGACCAGCGAGGACCACGAGGCCTTGACCAGGTCCGGGCGGTTCGCAACGGCCCAGCCGCGTACGTGGGCGCGCGTGTTGGCGGGTGCGACGTCGGCGGCGCGCTCAACATCCTCATCGGAGACGAGGCGCGTCACCAACCCGGCCTTCGCGAGTCGGTAGACGAGGCCGTGGTTGGGCCGCAGGTCCGCCCACTGGAGGTCGATGGCGGCCAGTCGCGGGTCGTTCCACTCCAGGCCCGTGCGCTCCTTCTGGCGCTTGACGAGCTGGTACTTGCCGACCCATTCGACATCGCTCGCCACGGAAAAGAGATCGGCGCGCATGCGGTCCAGGACAGACTGCCACAGGGTGAGGATCTCCCGGTCTGCCGCCGTGGGAGTCGTGCCGGTTTCCTCGAAGGTATCCAGGACCAGGTCCAGGTAGACCTGCTGGAGTTCGGCGGCTGTGTAGGAGCCGCCGGCCGTGCCGATCTTGTAGTCGAGGTCGGGATGGTGGGAGACGTTCCAGGTTTCCTGAACCGGATCATCCATGACGATGGAATCCCAGCGCAGATCGGTGCCCTGCTCGATGGCCCACAGGACCAGGGAGGTCGTACCGAAACGTAGGAAGGCGGACACGTCGAACATGTTGCCGTCGCCGCCGATGACGTGGAGGCGGCGGAACTGCGCGGGGTTGGCGTGGGGTTCGTCGCGCGTGTTGATGATCGGACGGTTGAAGGTCGTCTCCAGGCCCACCTCGTTTTCGACGAAGTCGGCACGCTGGGACATCTGGAAGCCCGGAACCTCGCTCTTCTGCCCGCGCCCCACGCGGCCCGCGCCGCAGATAACAGGGCGTGTCACCATGAACGGTGTCAGGCCTCGGATGATCGTGTCCAGGTCAGTGATGCGGGGCATCTGGTAGTTCTCATGCGTGCCGTAGGCCGCGCCCTTACCGTCCGTGTTGTTCTTGACGAGCACGATGGGTTCCTCGCCCAGTGCCGCCAGGCGCTCCATGACGCGCCTGGCGATCACCTCGCCCGCGCGATCCCACAGGAGCGCGTCGCGCGCGCCCAGGGTCTCGGGGGCCGAGTATTCCGGATGGGCGTGGTCGACGTAAAGACGCGCACCGTTGGTGAGCACGGCGGTCGTCGCGGCGGGCAGGGCAAGTTCCTCGGCCGTGGGGCGGGCAACGCGCTCGGAGCCACCGGAAGGCGCGAGGTGATACGGATCGTCCGTGAGGAGCGACGGGTCGACGGCTGCCCGCGACATGCGCATACCGCGCAGGTCATTGAGGGGGTCCTCACCCGTGTAATCCCACCGCACGACACCCGCTCCATCGGCTGGCGAACCGGAGCGAGAGATCTCGCCGTACGCGGACACAACACGGGTGGACAGGGCAATCGGGTTGGCCCAGGCGTCTCCGGGACGGTACACACCGTACTCGGTCTCGGTTCCGATAATGCGTTCGCTGCTCATTTCACCGCTCCAATCGGCTTGACGCTGACAATCTCGGGCGCGAGTCCGCTCGTGCGGGCCCAGTCCTCCGGCGAAGAGGTCGCGGCCAACTCCAGCGATTCGTTCATTTCTTCGTGTACACCGCGCAGCAGGTGTTCCATGGTCAGTCCTGTTGTTTGCCCGGTGAGTGCGTCCTTGATCGCATACTTCTTCGCGCGTTCCACGATACCTGCGATGAGTGCGCCAGAGACAAGGTCCGCCAGGTAGATGCGCTTATGATCGCCGCTCACCAGCGTCGCGAGGAAAAGCGCAGTCGTCTCGTCACGGGTGTAGAGCGCGTCGACCGCTCGCGTGATCATCCCGGCCACGGCCTCGTCGATACCGCCGGCGCGCGCAACCTCCGCCGCGTGGATGGGCACGGCGGGCGTCAGGTACTTCGAGAAGATGTCGAGCGCGCCCGCGCGGTCGGGGCGATCCACGCGAATACGCACATCCAGGCGCCCGGGGCGCAGGACGGCGGGGTCGATCATGTCCGCGCGGTTGGAGGCACCGATGATGACGACGTTGTCGAGAGACTCGACGCCGTCCATCTCGGCCAACAGCTGCGGGACGATCATCGTCTCGACGTCCGAGGACACACCCGTGCCGCGCGTGCGGAACAGCGCCTCCATCTCATCGAAGAAAATGACGACGGGGGTGTCGCCTGCCGCAAGCGCGCGGGCGCGGGCGAAGATCGCGCGGATCTGGCGCTCGGTCTCACCCACGAACTTGTTAAGCAGCTCGGGTCCCTTGATCGACAGGAAAAACGTCGAGGCACCGCCGCGCTTGGACAGGGAGTTCGCAACGGCCTTGGCGATGAGTGTCTTACCCGAGCCGGGAGGGCCGTACAGCAGGATGCCCTTGGGCGGGCGCAGGCCAAACTGACGGTACAGCTCGGGATGGTTGAAGGGCAGCTCGATCGAATCGCGCACCTGCGCGATCTGAGCGTCCAGGCCGCCAATATCCGCGTAAGTCACGTCGGGAACTTCGGGAGTGAGCAGCTGCTCGACGTCCTCGCGCACGATGCGTTCAAGCGCGATGCCGGAGCGCGTGTCCACGACGAGGGAATCCCCGGGGCGCAGGTTGCCGTGGCGCAAAGGTCCGGCCAGCTCCAACAGAGTCTCCGCACCACCCTCGGCGGCGACGAGCACGCGATCCGGACCCACCATCTCGAGGACCGACACCACCTGGCCGCTGCGCGCGAAGTCATCAGCGGCGACGGCGATCATCGTGTCATCCAGGCGCACCCACTGCCCGTACGACAGGTCGGTGACGTCCAACTTGGGGGCGACGGCCACGCGCATACGCTTACCGCCCGAAACGACCTCGATCTGACGCGCGGCCGGGAAGGCACGCACGAAGGTCGCGAGCGTCTGCGGCGGGCGCGAGACATCCGCCAACTCACCCTGGAGGCGAATCAGCTCGGTGCGGGCCGCCGTCAGAGCGCTGGTGAGGCGACCGTTCTTTTCCTCGAGCGAGATGACGCGCCGCTCGAGTGCTTGGCGCTGCTCGACCTCACTCATTGGTCTGAGCCTCGCGTCCCTGCGACGCCCACGTGTCTGCCTGCGCGACGACGTCGCGGCGCACCTTGCGGACCTTCTTCTCGGAGTTCACGCGCTGGCCGACCTTCTCCAGGGACCAGTCCTGCTCGTCATCCCACGCACCGCCCTGGCCTTCGGCAGCCTTGGCTGGGCGTGTCGAGCGCTCCTGCGGCGTCACGCCGGGGGCGAGCAGACGAGTCACTACAAGGAATCCGGTGTGAGCGACCATACGATGCTCGGGGCGCACCGCCAGGCCGTCAAGATGCCACTCGCGGCGCATATCCTCCCACGCGATCGGATCTGTGAAGCGTTCGGACGCGCGAAGGTCCTCGACCAGGCGCGACATCTGGGTCACCGTCGCGACGTAGCAGACGAGAACACCGCCAGGAATGAGCGCGTGCGTGATGGCCTCGATGTTTTCCCAGGGGGCCAGCATGTCGAGGACTACGCGATCGATGCTCCCCTCGTCGACCGCCCACAGTACCTCGTCCACGTCGCCGACACGCAGATCCCACGCGGGATGACGGCGTCCGAACCACAGGTCCACGTTCGCCGCAGCGATGTCTGCGAAGTCCTGGCGGCGTTCGACGGAGATCAGGCGACCGCTCGGTCCCACGGCGTTCAGGAGCGCCATGGACAGGGCACCCGACCCGGCCCCAGCCTCGATGACCGTGGCACCCGGGAAGATATCGCCCATGTGGGTGATGACGCCCGCGTCCTTGGGATAGACAACCGCCGCGCCGCGCGGCATCGACATGACATAGTCAACCTGAAGGGGACGCAGGATCTGGAACTGACGCCCCTCGTCGGTCACGATGACCTGACCGTCGGGGCGGTCGATAACGTCGTTGTGGTTGAATCCACCGCGGTTGGACTGGAAGCGTCCGCCATGCACCAAGATCACTTGGTGGAAGCGTCCCTTCGGGTCGCGAACCTGAACGCGGTCGCCCTCGGTCAAGGGGCCTCGACGGGTGGTCTGGCCAAAATCGGTGGCCGTTTCGAAATTATTACGCTGAATAGTCATTACGTAAAGAATAGCGCCTTGGGCCTCCCCGCCCCTGCCAGGACACAAATGGGGGTGGTGGGGGTTAGCGTGGTGTTCATGACAGACCTGATTGCCCCCTCCCCCGGTCCTCGTACGTGGGATCCCGCGCTGTCGGCCTCGCGCGCGAAAGAATACGAGCGCTGCCCCCTCCAGTATCGTCTGCATGTCTTGGACGGTTACCGCGAACCTGAGACGCGCGCGAAAGCGCTGGGGACGGTGGTCCACGCGGTCCTCGAGGAGCTGTTCGGACTGACCCCACACGAGCGTACGCCTGAGGCTGCCCGCGCACGGGTCGCCCCCGCCTACGAGGCCGTCGTGGCGAAGACCCCTGCGATTGCCGATCTTTTCGCCGATGAGGAGGACCTTCAGGCGTGGCTTGAGGACGCGCGCGGGGTCATTGACGGCTACTTCGCCATTGAGCAGCCGCAGTGGATCGCCCCGGCCGCCCGCGAGCAGCGCGTGACGACGACGACAGCGGGTGGCGTGCGCCTGCTCGGTTTCATTGACCGCATCGACGCAGCCCCCGATGGGCGACTGCGGGTCGTCGACTACAAGACTGGCAAGGCCCCCGGACCGCGCTACGTGGACGAAGCACTCTACCAGATGCGCTTTTACGCCCTGCTTTTAGCACGCACGAAGAGGCTGCCGGCCCGCATGCAGCTGGTCTACCTGCGCGCGGGTCAGGTCATCACCTTCGATCCGGTCGCCGATGATATTCGCGCGTTTGAGCGTCACATCGATGACCTATGGACGCGCATTGCCTCCGATATCGCCAATGATTCCTTTGCTGCGCGCAAGAATCCGCTGTGCAATTGGTGTGGTGTGCGCTCGCTGTGTCCAGTGTTTGGAGGAACCACTCCCCCGATGCCGACGGAGCATGCACAGTGGTTGGCTCGGACTCGGCTAGGCTAGGGGGCATGGATTCGAAGCAATGCGGACGTAGCGGCTTATACCTGTCATCGATCGGTTTGGGGACCCTGACGTGGGGGCGCGATACCGATGCACCCGAGGCCCTCGAAATGCTCACGCGCTTCGTCGACGCGGGTGGTTCTCTCCTCGAGTGCTCCCCCTCGCACGGCGACGGTATGGCCGTGGACGTCGTGTCCGAGGCCGTAGCGTCGGTGGGCAGGCACCGCGTAGTTCTCGCGTGGCGCGGAGGGATGCGCCGTGCGACTGAGGGCGCGTGGGTGGGCGCGGCCGGACGCGGGGATCTGCTGCGCAGCCTGGATGATGCGTTGGCGCGACTGGACACGGATTATGTGGACGTGTGGCTCGTGGAGCCGCGCCCGGATGTGCCGTTGGAGGAGACCCTGGAGGCGGCGACCCTCGCTTACCGTAGCGGGCGCGCCCGCTACGTGGGTCTGTCGCGTTCATCTCACTGGCAGCTGGCAGAGGCGGTCACTCGTGGTGTCGTGGGTGTCAGCGCGCCGATCACGCTCGTCGAATTCCCGTTCTCCCTCGTGGATGCTGCCTGCGCATCAACGGTAGCGGAACTGGCCAGCAGGGGGGTTGGCGTTCTGGCCGCGTCGGCGCTGGCAGGCGGTGCCCTGACGGGCAAATACCGCCACACGACCCCAGCTGATTCGCGTGCTGCTTCCCCACATCTGCGTCACATGGTTGAGCCTTACTTGTCGGGCTTCGCGAGCAGTGTCATCGAGGCAACGCACCGCGCGGCCTCGGGCCTGGATCGCCGCACGGGAGACGTCGCCCTGGCGTGGGTACGCGACTACCCGGGTATCTCCTCGGCTCTCATTGGACCGCGAACAGCTCGACAGCTCGACACCCTCCTGGAATACACGGAGCCGCTGCCCGCCCCGATTCGCGAGGTGCTTTCCGAGGTCGCCCAGTAGCGGCGAGCAGCTTGCAGATACGAACGAGGGGCCGAACCGTGTGGTTCGACCCCTCGCCTCATGCGCGTGCGAGACTGATTGGTCTCAGTCATCGACTTCGATGAAGTCGTCGTCCTCGTCGTAGTCCTCATCGTCGTAGTCCTCATCTACTTCGTCGTAGTCATCCTCGTCAATCTCATCGAGGATGTCGAAAGGGAGTTCCACGCCCAGCTGGGTAAAGAGGATATCGTCGTAGGTGAAGAAGGCGTCACGCAGCGCCAGCTCGGCGGCTTCGAGCGCGGCGTCATCAGCCTCGTCTCCATCGCGTGCGATGTCGAAGTGGTTCTCGAAAGCGTTGAGCAGGCGCGTCAGTGCACGGCGGGCATCTCCAGTCATAGGTCTCAGTCTACCGTGAGGACGCACACTTTTTCAGGGCAGATTGAGCTGCGAACGGATAACGGACACCATGAGGTCCGTACCTTTGATTTCCGCCGTCTGATCGGCACCCAGGATGCGTGTCTGCCCGTCGGAATCCAACAGCTGCGAGGCACCCATGTTCGGACCCAGCGGCAGGATGACCCATTCCTTCGTGGGAACGTAGTGGGCGTCGGGTTCCTCCCCTTCGATCTGTGCGGTGATGTTGGCGATGACAACGCGGGCCTGTTGGCGCGCGGCGTCGGCGCGCTTGGACTCGCGCACGTCGGTCAGGTCGCCGACAGCGTAGACGGTGGAGTGACCCGTCACCTGCATGGTCGGCTCGACCCGGATCGTGCCGTTGGGGTGCATAACGGACTCGTACTCGCTGCCGATCAGGAACCCGGTGTTGGCGCGTGCGCCGTAGCACTGGAACCAGAGGTCGGCCTCGATGACCTCGCCCTTCTTAGTTTCGACCATGAAGTGCGCGAGGTCGCCGACGTTCTGAGGGGGCAGGTAGGCCAGCTCGGAGCCGGTGACGACGCGAACGCCGAGGGTGGCCAACTGCTCGCTGATCTCGTTGCGCAGGGCGTCGGTGTAGCCGGGGGTACCCAGGATCTGGTCCGTGGCCTCGACGATCGTGATGTCCAACCCGGGGAAGGCATTGGCGAGCTCACCGGTCAGCTCGATGCCGACGGTGCCACCGCCAACGATCATGACGGAGCGGGCACACGAGAGGTTCTCGTGGAGTTGCTCGAGGCGCGCCTTGGCGACGGAGGAACGGTAGGAGGAATACTTGGCCGGGAAGGGGTAGGTAGAACCCGTGGCGAAGACGACGTAGTCGGCCTCGATGGGGTCGTGGCCGAACACATGAACGGTCGTGCCGTGGACGGCGGAGACGGTGCCTCGCACGACCTGGCCGCGGCTCAGGAGATTCGTGTAAGGCATGAAGATCGCATGTTCCCACACCGTGTCAACGGCGGCGCGTAGCGCGGCCGCATGGTGGACGAACTGGTCCTTCTGCTCGATGAGGATAACGTCCGCGAGGGGGTCAAGCCCCTTGGCGACCGTGACGCCTCCGTATCCTCCGCCGATGACTGCGACGCGTGCCATGACATTCCTCCTTTTGAATGAACCGCGTCTATTGTGTCATCTCATGCCCTCGAATGCGCGTGATAGGGACCTTAGTCCGCATCGCTGCCGTCGGTGGGACTCTCAAGGCCCAGGCCGCGCGCAATATTAGGCTGGAAGAAGTTCGGTCCCTTCAAAACCTTGCCGTCCTCGCGGAGCTTGACGGATCCGTCGGGCATGAGCTTGGACAGGTTCGACGCCTGTACTTCGGCCAGGACCGAATCGAGGTTCATCCCCGACTCGATGGCCATGCCATAGACGACATAGACGAGGTCAGCCAGGGCGTCGGCGGCCTCGATAACATCGCGCTCCCCCTCGTCGGTGGCGACGGCCTCGGCGGTGGCGGCTTCGATGATCGCGCGTGCGCGCGGGCCGTAGACTGCGCCCATAAGTTCGGCGAACTCCTCGGCGATCAGGCTCATGCGCATGTTCATACGCTCGTAGTCCAGCGTCGGATCGCTGAAAGGACGGATGGGGACGGAGTAGGTGTGGTGGAACTGCAGGACCAGCTCCATCGGGCTGGGTGCGGGTGTTGGGGTAGGCGAGGCCGTGGTGTCCTTCTCGCTCATGCGCGGTCCTTTCGTGCGTTATCCCAGGCAGTGGCCAGGATGTTGGAAAATGCTGTGACGGTCTGATGTCCGTCGACGAGGAATTGGGAATCCATGACGTAGGTGGGAACCGAGGCCACCCCCATGTGCATCGCCATCTGATAGTCGGAGTAGACGCGCGAGGCCCATTCCTCGTCGCCAACAGCGAGGGCGGCAAGGTCGGGCGGCATGCCAATGTCCTGCGCACAGCCGATGAGTACCTCGGGATGGGAGATGTCCAGGCCCATCTCGAAGTGGGAACGCATAATCGCCTCGGCGACCTTGAGGTGGAGAGAGTCCGGGCCGGCGACCGTGTCGTTGTCGATGTCGGCGTCGTGGGCGGCCGCGATAACCCGGTGCGCGCGGGAAGTAGGAGCGATGATGAGGGAGTCGAAGTCAAAGCGAATGCCCTCTCGAGCACCCAGCGCCCGCATGCGTTCGTCGGCCTCGCGTACCTCTTCCAGACTGGCAGCCCCGGATTCAACCAGAGCGACGATGCGTGGCTTGTCGAGCGCTGCCTCCAGGTCGGGGTCGAGCAGGTAAGCGTGCAGGTAGACCTCGATCTCGGCGCCGTGCTCACAGCGGGACATGGCGGTGCGCAGGTGTCGCAGGCCCAGGTAGCTCCACGGGTCACACGTGTCGAGCCACATATCAATTCGCACAGCGTCTCCTCACGGTTGATATGGAAAACCCCGGGGCCTTTCGGCCCCGGGGCATTTCGTGCGCGGAGGGGGACTTGAACCCCCACCCTCGTAAAATGAGGACTAGCACCTCAAGCTAGCGCGTCTGCCTATTCCGCCACCCGCGCAGGTGATCGGTGCGAACCGTTGTGATCCGCAAGCGAGTAGAAGCTTAACACGATTACATCGACATGCGCCAATCGAAACTAGGAATCGGTTTTTTCGCCCTTCAGACGGGAGTCCAATGTCGAGAAAACCTTTGCAATTGCTTCAATATCGGCATCCGTCATGCCGTCTAGGAGATACTCAGCCACCGTCTGCTGATGCAATTCTGTGGCAGCAAGCACAGTCTGGATTCCCTGAGTGGTCAGGCATGCGTCGTAGCCGCGGCGATCAACCTTGGAAGGGATGCGCTCGACCCAGCCGTCACGGGAGAGGTTAGAGACCAGGTAGGTCACACGCGACGGCGAGTAGACGACGCGATCAGCCAGCTCACCCATGCGCAAGCGATGGCTGGGAGCCTCCCACAGTGCCAGGAGAATGTTGTAGTCGGGCATAGATACGCCATAGGCGCGCTTTAGACGTGTTTCGAGGATTCCCTGCAGGCGTCCGGACGCCTCGAAGAAGACTCGCCACGCGGCTGCACGCGCGCTATTGGCTTGAACGATCGGGGTGAGCCGTGCTCGCGTTTCCACGTATGCCTCTCTCATAGTCGTTTCGGGTGTTTCTCTCGGGATAATAGGGCATAGTGACTAAGAAAGCACCAAGAACCAGGGGATTTTATGTCTTTGACTTTTTCTGCTGTGCTGTTTGATGTTGACGGGACGATTGTTAATTCTGCGCCCGTCATCATGGGAGCATTCCGGAGCACATTGTCAGACTTTGGACTGGAGATTCCAGATGATCAGCGCCTTCGTACCTATGTTGGCCCTCCCTTGTGGTACTCGTTTGGCGACCTGGGTTATTCGGGGCAGCTGCGCGCGGATCTGGTTTCGCGTTACAGGGAACGCTACATGGACCACTATCTTGATCCTGAGCCTTTCGACGGTGTGCGTGATCTGCTGTGGGATCTGCACCATGCGGGCGTTCCCCTGGCGACGGCCACATCCAAGCAGACACCGATGGCGATCGCACAGATGGAGCATCTGGGCCTTGCGGATGCCTTCGACGTGATCGCGGGGGCGACGCCGGATCCGGGGTCATCGAAGACGACGGTCATTCACGAGGCCATAGCTCGCCTGGGCGCGATGGGTGCGGACGTGTCGCATCCCGTCATTGTTGGCGACTCTATCTGGGACGTGCGCGGCGGCCACGAAGCCGGCATCCCCGTCATCGGTGTCGGTTGGGGGTATGCGACGGAGGACGGTCTGGACGACGCCGAGATTGTGTGCGAGACGGTCGAGGATCTTCGCGCGCTTCTCATGCCCGCTGGCTACTGAGGGGCGTTAGCGGAAGTCGCGCGAGCGCACCTGGATGGGCAGACGCACGGGAGCGAGCCGGAAGGCTCGAACGTTGACCGCGCCGTCACCCCACTCGAGCGTGCCACGTACGAGCAGGGCACCCGGCTCGAGGCCGATGTGTCGAAATTTGTTCCAGGTACCCACGGCCACCGAGACGTTAACGAATCCGGACTCGTCTTCGAGGGACAGGAAAGTGACGCCGCCGCCGGTGTGGGGGCGCTGTCGGTGCGTGACCAGCCCAGCCACGTCGACGATCCTCCCGTCAAGGTGGGCGCCGAGTTCTGCGGCGCGCAACACGCCGGGCGACAGGTCCCCTCTCAGATAGGAGAAGGGGTGTTTCCCGGGGGTGAGTCCGGTTGTCTCGATATCGGCGCGCATCTGCTCGGTGTGCGTCAGAGGCGGCAAGTCGGGGACGTGGGTGCCTACTTCGGTACCCGGTAGGAAGGGCTGCCATTCCCCCTGCCGCGCAGTCGGCGCGGCCAGCGCCCCCGCGGCCCAGGTTCCCTCGCGTCTGCCCACGCCCAGGCATTCCAGCGCTCCAGCCATGGCAAGACACTCCATGTCCGATGCGCTCAGGTGGGCGCGGTTCGCCAGGTCCGCTTGGGAGGAAAAAGCTCCCGTTTCTCTCACCCTCACGATGCGCTCGGCAGCCCGCCCCAGGCCTCGTACCGACGATAATCCGATGCGCACCACCAGCTCCTCGTCCATGTCCAGGGGGATGACCTGACGCGACGGGAGTGGGTCGGGGCGGCCCTCCCGATACTCCTGCTCCCCGGGAACGCCGGGTGCACATTGCACGCCCGTGTCCAGGAAAGAGTCGTTGACCGAGGGTCCCAGGACCGTCACTCCGTGCCTGCGCGCGTCCTGGACCAGCGTCGCCGGCGAGTAGAAACCCATCGGCTGGGAGGAGAGGATCGCCGCGTAAAAATGCTCGGGCGCGTGAACCTTGAGCCACGCGGAAGCGTAGACGATGTGCGCGAAAGAAAAAGAGTGCGACTCGGGGAAACCGAAATCCGCGAAGGCTTTGAGCTGATCGAAGATGCGTTCGCGCGTGAGCGTGTCGATCCCGTGCTCTTCCATGCCCGCCATAAGTTCTCCCTTAAGGGCTTCCATGCGCTCGAGGCTACGCTTGGCACCCATCGCTCGGCGCAGCTGGTCAGCGCGTGCCCCAGACAGGCCAGCGGCGTCCGTGGCAATGCGCATGAGCTGCTCCTGAAAGAGGGGCACCCCGAGGGTTTGGCGCAGCACAGGTTCGAGGAGCGGGTGCAGGTAGGTGACCGGCTCGCGTCCCGCACGCCGACGCAGATAGGGGTTGACCGCATGCCCCTGAATGGGGCCGGGGCGCACGAGTGCTACTTCGACGACGATGTCGTAGAAACAGCGTGGTTTGAGGCGCGGCAGCGTGTTCATCTGCGCGCGCGACTCGACCTGAAACACACCCACGGTGTCGGCGGCGCAGAGCAGGTCGTAGACACGCGGGTCTTCTTCTGGCAGAGTATGCAACCCCAGAGGCTGATCCCGGCGTCCACGCAGCGAGCGCGGTGCCCACCCGCGCAGGTGCGGATTCGCCGGTCCATCCGCTCGAATGTCGTCGGCTTGTAGTTCGTCAAAGGCGACGCGCAGCGCCGTGAGCATACCGAGGGAGAGCAAGTCAAACTTGACCAGACCAGCGTCCGCGCAATCCTCCTTATCCCACTGCAACACCGTGCGTCCCTCCATGGCAGCCCATCCCACCGGACAGATACGAGAGACCGGCTGATCGGTGAGCACCATGCCGCCCGAATGGATACCCATGTGCCGGGGCAGGCGCGACAGGGCCCGGGCGGCGTCGCCAACGAGTGCTGGCACTTCCCCCTTTCCCCGCGACCACGCCTGCGCGCTGCCCGCCGGGTATCCCAGCGCCCGCGCCGCGTCACGCATCGCCGAACGTGGTCGATAGGTGATGACGTTAGCGACCTGTGCCGCGCGGTCGCGCCCGTAGAGGTCATAGATGTGCCGGATAACCTCCTCACGCCTACAGGCCTCGATATCGACATCGATGTCGGGCGGCCCCGAGCGCGCGTCCGACAGGAAGCGCTCGAAAAGGAGGTTATGGCGCACCGCGTCCACCGCCGTGATGCCCAGGCAAAAGCACACAGCCGAGTTTGCGGCACTGCCCCGCCCCTGACACAAGATGCCGTGCTGGCAACAAAAATCGACGATTTCCTTGACGATCAGGAAGTACCCCTCGAATCCGAGGCGCTCGATAATGCCTAGCTCGCGGTCAATCGTCTCCCATGCCCGCGGGTCTTCCTCCCGCGGGCCGTAGCGCTCGCGGGCCCCCTCGTGAGCGAGATAGGCGAGCCAGCTGCCAGGAGAATGCCCCTCTGGGACGTGGATGCGCGGAAGCCGGGGAGCGACGAGACGTAGGTCGAAGGATGCTTCCTCCGCGACCTCGCAGGAGTGCACGAGTGCCTCGGTGTGAGCGGCATGCAGACGGGCCATCTCTGCGGGTGAGCGTAGGAAGGGCCGATGTGCTCCGAGGTGAGCCACGGCCTCGTCCAACGAGGAACGCAGACGGGTCGCCGCAAGGATGTCACCGAGGGCACGCTTGGACGGCGCAGACATGCGCGCACCCGTCGTGGCGAGCAGTCGAACACCCATCCCCTGTGCAAGCTCGGCGAGAGTGTCTCCCGCGTCGAGGCCGTCTCCGGCTGCTGCCTGCCACTCGATGAGGAGGCGATCCACCCCTCCAACCGCCTCCGCGAGCGCACCGGCCACGCGCCGCGCCCATGTGGGACCACCGGTGTATAGGGCACGCATGAGGGGGCCGCGCCTCCCGCCGGTCATGATGAGCAGGTCAGCGCCAGCCTCGCTCACGTCCTCGAGGGTAAAACGTGGTGTGCGCTCCCCCGTCTGCGATAGCGCGCGCTTGCTCATCATGCCGACGAGGTTTTCGTAGCCGTGGGGGCTTGAGGCCAGGATGGGGAGACGGATCCCTGGCTCCTCCGCGCCGGGGGCGAGTCCCCAGCCACTCGTCTGAGCGCCTGGAACGACCGCTCGCAGAGTGCTCGGGTCCAAGGTGATCTCGGCCCCGTAGATAATTGGCAGGCCGCAGCTGCGCGCCGACATCGTGGTCTGCACAGTCGAGTACATGCCGTCGACGTCGAGAATAGCGAGAGCATCCAAGCCCAAGCGCGAAGCCTGCGCGACCATATCCGCAGGCTCGTCGGTGCCCTCCAGGAAGGTGAACGCACTGTGAGCGTGCAGCTCGGCGTATCGGGGTTCAGCGGTCACCCATCCATCATATCGAACATATGTTCGATAACGCTGCGTCGACCCGCATTGCCTCCGCACAACCGAATCTCCTCCGAGATCTACAAGCCCTATCCTGGTCGCATGGATTCCATGCTCGCAGCGTCGCTTCCCTCACCCGGCTCCCTCACCCTGGTTCGCCGCCCACTGCCAATCCTGGGGCCGCGCGACATCCTCCTGAGCGTCGAAGCCACGACCCTGTGCGGCACGGACTTACGCATCGTCACCGGACAAAAGACGCACGGCGTCACCCCCGGCGTGATCCTCGGCCACGAGATCGCCGCGCGTGTGTGGAAGCTCGGCGCGGACCTTCGCCCAGGAATCGACGCGCCCGCACCGGGAACCCAGGTGGGCCTCGCCCCGGAAATCACCTGCGGCCATTGCGTGCCCTGCACGGCCGGACGTTCAAACGTCTGCGCGAACATGGCGCTCTTTGGAACCGGAGTGGACGGCGGGCTCGCCGACGTTATCCGCGTACCCGAACGGGCGCTGGCATGCATCACCCCCAGCGCCTGCGAGATTGCGCCACCACTCCTGGCCCTGGCCGAACCCCTCTCATGCTGTCTGCGTGCCCGCACTCGCCTCCCCATCACCTCAACCTCGCGTGTCCTCATCCTGGGCACAGGCCCCATCGGCCTCATCCACTGCGCGCTCGACGCCGTACGCTCGCGCGCCGGCCTCAAGGTCGCTGTGCACCCCGGACGCGGCAAGCCGACCGAGTGCTAGTCAAGCAGCCCCCGCAGGTCCGCGGCACTGAGTGACGCACTGGCACCCGTCCCATTCATCACCGAGGAAATGAGCCGACGCTTACGATCCTGCAACTCCACAACCTTCGCCTCGATCGTGTCAGCGGCAACCAGACGATAGACATTCACCTTCTTCGTCTGACCAATGCGGTGCGCGCGGTCGATCGCCTGCTCCTCAGCAGCCGGATTCCACCACGGATCCATGACGAAGACATAATCCGCCTCCGTCAGGGTCAGGCCCGACCCACCCGCCTTGAGAGAAATGAGGAACACCGGTGCCTCACCCGAACGGAAGCGCTCAATAACCTCCGTCCGGTTGCGGGTCGAGCCATCCAACTGCACAACCGACACGCCACGCCGCTCCAGCACGTGCCGAATACGCGCCAGGAACGACGTGAACTGACTGAAAATCAGCGCACGGTGGCCCAGCGGCACGATCTCGTCGAGGCGGTCCGCCACGTACTCCACCTTCGCCGACCCCACATGCATATAGGACTCCTCCACCAGGGCCGGGTCGAGCGCGAGCTGACGCAGCCTCGTGATCGACGCCAGAACGCTCATGTGATTCGCGTCCGGATCCACCAGCAAATCGAGGATGCGGGCGCGCTCGCGGGCCAGATACTGGTCGTAGATGTGGCGATGTTCCTTGCCCAGGTCGACGCGCACGACGTCGACGATCTTGTCGGGCAGATCGGTGGCCACCTGTTCCTTCGTGCGCCGCAGGATAAAGGGCGCAACGTAGGCGGTCAGGCGCGCGAGCATGTCGGGATCTCCACCCTCGATGGGCCTGCGTACCTTCTGGGTGAAGGCCTCCCACGGGGGCAGTAGCCCCGGGCAAGTCAAGGACAGGAGAGACCACAGGTCGCCCAGGGAATTCTCGATGGGGGTACCGCTCACTGCCAGACGCCAGGGGGCGTCCATGTCGCGCAGCGCACGGTATGTTGCCGTGCGGGGATTTTTGACCGCCTGCGCCTCGTCGATGACGACGCCGGACAGGGCGACCTCGCGCCACTGCTCAGCTTCGAGGCGCACCAACGTATAAGAAGTAACGACGATGTCGCAGGCCTCGGCTTCCTCGCGGATCGTCGTTCCCCGTCGCGCGGCGGTCTCAGCGACGCAGCGCACGCGCAGGCCGGGCGTGAACGTCGCGGCCTGCTCCGCCCACACGCCCACGACCGAGGTAGGAGCGACCACGAGGACCGGGCCGCTCCCCACCTCCGCCGCGCGCAGAGCCGCGATCGCGGACAGGATCTGCACGGTCTTGCCCAGGCCCATGTCGTCGGCCAGGACCCCACCCAGTCCGGCGGATAGACGCGAGGTCAGCCAGGCGTGCCCGTGCCGCTGATAGGGGCGTAGAAGCGAGGCCAGGGCAGGGATGGGGGCCAGCCCATCTTCCGAGTGCTCGCCACGCAGCGCAGCGATACGCGTGCGCCACGACGCCGAGAGCGACACTGAGTCTGCCTGCTTCTCGAAGAGCTCGTAGAGGCCCACCTGCACGGGAGTGAGGCGCAGGCCCTCACCCTCCCACCCTGCAAGGGACCGAGCCTCGTCCAGCAGAGTAGCCAGCGCGCGGATGCGCGGGCCATCCAGACGCACCCACACGCCGCCGCGGGCCTCAACATAGTCGTCACCGCGCGCGATTGCCTCCAGGGCCTCACGCACACTCAGCAGATGGTCGCCAACGCGCACACGCACGTTCAGATCGAACCAATCCGACTCCGCACTCTCGACGGACACGTCCACGTCCATCCCGTCTTGTGACACCTCGATGGCGCGCACGTCCTGCGCGACGTCCCACACGAGGCCGTCCACGCTCTCGCGATCAACGACGGTTGAGAGAAACTCCGGCACACGCCACGGGTCAATGCGCCCCGAACCCGGCAACGGCATCCACAGGTCTGCTCCCACCGAAGTACCCCACCTGTTGACGCGATCCGCGAGGGCGGCCACCGCCTCGTCCCCCATGCTGTGGGCGAGCGGGGCACGCGAGCGCGAGCGCCCCTCCTCGTACTCAGCCCACCAGCGCACGACGACGGAGTTTTCGTCGCAACGCAGCGTGCCCACAACCGCGACTTGCGGTGTCGCATCGGCGTCGAAGCTCCCATCTGAAGAACTCATGACGAAACGCCGACGCAGCGCCGTCAGCCACGTCCCTCGGAATTCCGCCACATCCGCGGCTGGAACAACCAGCGGTCGATCCAGCGGGAATCCTTCCAACGCCTTCAAGCCTTCGATGCGCGCCGCGCGCATCCCCCCATCAAGCAGCAGCAACCCCGTGTCGCGGTCAATACGCGGGTGTGCGACGACCTGATCACCGTTGCGAGCGACAACCCGCATCTCAAGGCCTTCCTCGGAGGCCCTCACGTCAACATCCGCATCCCACGTCGCATGCGACAGCACGAAAGGTTCACGTCCGTCCACCGACGCAAAAAGCTCCACCCCCGCGCGCACCAGGCGCGCGAGCCACGCGTACGCGTGCTCGCCGAGCGAACTGAGCGTCACCTCGGTGCGTGCCTGCCACGAGCGCGACTCACGCGAGAGTCGATACCCCTCGCGCAGCAGCGACACGTGAGTCGGATCCAAACCATCCGTCACCGACTCCCACTGCGTCGCCGTCAGGTCCAGCCACGACGCCCGTTTCGCACTCCACGCCGACGAGGCACCCCTGCGCAGCGGGATCAACGACACCGCCACGCTCGGATCGTGCGCATCGATAACGAGTGCCAGCGGATCCCCGCCGCGCTCACGAAATATGCCCAGCACCTGCTCGAGGACGCGACTCCACTCGGGCACTGCCCCCCTGCTCTCGAGCGCCTCGGCGCGCGCAGCGATTAGCACCGCCACGGCGTGCGGACAATCCGAACGCAAGGAGCAGGCGCATGCGAGTGATGGGCGAAGCGCACCGTGGGCGATCCGTACACGATATGTCAGTCCCTTGTCTTTGACGCGGGCCTCAAGATGGTCCTCGGATTGGTCCCAGAGCAGCTCTTTCACCGCTCCATTGCGTTCCAAACGCAGGCCGTTTGCCCAGGTGGCGGGGCCGACGAGGGCCATGATGTCATCGTCCGACATCGATGCGAGGATATCGCTGAACTCGTGGGTCACCATCCTTTCAGTCTACGGCACGACCGCTGGACCCGTCACCGTCAGTTGTCAAGGCCCTCTGCCATCCACTCACCCCCACTCCACACGAGAAGCGCTACCTGTCCGTCCTCGAGCGTGGCCCGCATGTAGGCGCGGGCGCGCTCCCCCGACCACCAGTACCCGTCCACGGGCCAAGGGCCAGCGATAGCACGGATTCTGCAACGCTGACCGGCACGCAGCTGGGGCGAGTACTGCGAGCGCTCCCAAGACTCACCCGAGGGAAGAAGCCGACCCGGTAGCCCCTCCCCGCCGTTCTTGGTGAGGAGGTAGGCAGGGGTCGCTGTCAATGATCCGCGTTGGTCGACGCGCACGTCGCCACCAGCTCCCGGCTCTGCGACCAGGAGCACGGGAATGGGAGTCTCAAAGAGGGTGGACGGCGGCTCGGCGACGGCCCCGTCCCAGGCACCCACGCGAGAGCGCAGCGGCTCCTGGTTGCCCCAGGGTGCCATGACGATGCGGCTGCGCGGATCGTACCCACCCTGCAGGCGCGGGACCAGCAGCGCGTCCGGCCCCGCCAGTCCCTGGATCCGCACGGCGCTGCGCGACACATCTGACGTCCTGTTGCTGCGCCCCCACAGGGCCGAGGAGCCGCTTCCAGGGCACGGGTCGCAGGCCGTGAGGCGAATCGAGCGGGCCTCGCCGGAGGGTCCCTGGTCGCCCGCCATCCACCCTGTGAGAGTCCACCGCACGCGCAGGGCGATGTCGGCGGGCACCGACAGGTCACACCCGCTCCACGTGCGGCTGCGCGAGCCGCCCCCGCCGTCCTCCACGTCGATACGCAGCGTGTGCGACACCAGAGCGGCACCATACAGTCGGCCAGCGAGCTCCTCGGCTGCGCGGATAACGGGGACCGTCATGGTCTGGACGCTTTCTCCCCCACCGTCGATGTCGTACTCGACCGTAATATCCGCCTGCGCACGCTCGCTGGGCAACACAGCGGCATCGTCTCCCGAGGCCAGGATCCACAGCCGCTCACCGACGTCGCCGAAGCGTTCGAGGACGGGGCCTCGTCCGAGCTGCAGCAGATCCGCGCAGCTGGTGATGCCCAGGCTCGCCAGGAGGTCGACGGCGGCAGAAGTCCGGTCTCGCATCGACGGCGGCACGCATCCCAGAGCGCGGGACAGACCGATCCCTGACAGGAAGAATCGCGTATCCTCAGCGGGCACAATTCGCCCCGATCTGGCGGCCTCCACCGAGGCCAGCGGCCCATCAGTAATACCGACGAAGCATTCGACACCCACAGCCTCTTCAATCGCATCAACGAGTAGGGAGGCTGCCTGTTCCTCGCCACCCGCCCAGCGCGCGGGGCCGCGCGCCCGACACCTGGCCAACCCCGGGCGCAGACACTCGACACCGGCAGCGACTGTATCGAAGACGTCGATGACACCGCTGAAAGCGCGGGCCTCACGATCCGGATCACGTGGCAAGCAGATCAGCTCCGGACACAGGTAGGTCGCCTCGCGTATACTCATGCCTGCCCGCACCCCGCAGCGCCGGGCGAACGCACTGGCAACCTCGATGCGCTTAGCATGAACAACCGCGCCGACACCACCCGGGGGCAGGTCGACCACGAGGCAGTTGACGGGCCAGTCGGGAATCCACAGGACCATGTAGCGCACCTAGACCACCAGCCGTATGTTCCCCGCACCTGCCGCGTCGCGCGAGAGTCCCGGCCACATGCGCAGTGTCACGAGGGTGCGCCCCAGAGAGCGGGCACGCGCCGCCAGGGTTCGTTGCTCGGTACGGGAGAGCTGGGGAAGGTCCAGGCACACGACGTCGCACCCCTCCAGAAGTAGCGCGCACAGCTGCCCCATATTCGCCTCCTCGTCAGGGTTCAGGACCAGCACGCGCTCTAAGTCCATCCCCTGGCGCTGCGCCCACTCCCATCCGATATGGCGCACGCCATATAAGCCAACCCATCCCTCGTAGGGGCAGGCATCGATGAGGAGCCGAATCAACTGCCCCCTCTCCTGCGGCCCCAGGAGCACTGGAACGAACCTACCCGTCGAATACCTCTCCTCGACGTCGAGTCGACCACGCAGGCCGACCGAGTTTTCGGCGCGACTCAAGGCCTCGCGGGCCTTACGCAGGCGTATGCGCGCGTTGGACACCCCTCCTCCTTCCCCAACACATATAGAACATCTGTTCGACACGGGAAGTGTAGAACCCCGCTCACACACCTGCGTCCCGGGCGCACGTTCCCCATCTCATACGCAACAATGGAGAGGAGAGAAAAGGAGCACACATGAACATCGATACTTGCCCCCCAGCACCCGCCCCCTTCGAGGGAATCGATCTGCCCGACTTCACCCTGACCTCGTCCATCCTTACCGACGGCGCACCGATGCCGGAGGTGGCCACCGCACGCGGAGGTTCACTCTCCCCCGACCTGGCGTGGGAGGGGTTCCCGGAGGACACGGCAAGCTTCATGCTGACCTGCTTCGACCCGGACGCCCCGATCCCCTCGGGCTGGTGGCATTGGACGATCCTGGATATCCCCGCATCGATGACGCACCTAGACGAGGGTGCCGGCGCCTCCGACCTGACCCTCGACGGTCCCGCATTCCACCTGCGCGGCGATGCGGGCGAGGCCTCCTACTTTGGTGCCGCGCCACCCGTCGGAGACCGCCCACACCGCTACATTTTCACGGTGCACGCCCTCGACGTGAACACCCTGGGCCTCGATGACGACGCGACCCCCGCCATGGCCTCGTTCGCAGCACTCGAGCACACGATTGCGCGCGCCACCCTGACCGTCACACACCAGGCCTGAGGACATGCTGCACATCATTTTCTGGGAGCCGGAGATCCCCGGTAACACGGGTGCGGCAATCCGTCTGTCGGCCTGCACGGGGTCCATGCTGCACCTCGTGAAGCCGCTGGGCTTCGACATGGACGATGCGAAGCTGCGCCGTGCGGGGTTGGATTACCACGACCTCGCGCACGTCATGGTGCACGAATCCCTGGACGATGCGCTCGCGCAGGTTCCGGGGCGCGTGTGGGCACTGACGGGACACGCGAGCGCCATGTACTCGGACGTGTCCTACGCAGATGGCGACGGCCTGCTGTTTGGGCGCGAATCGGTGGGCCTATCCGAGGAGGCGATGAGTCACCCTCGCGTAGAGAAACGTATTCGCATCCACATGCGCGAGGGCGTGCGCTCACTCAACTTGGCCAATTCAGCATCGATCGTCCTGTACGAGGCGTGGCGTCAGCTGGGCTTCCCGGGCGGCGTCTAGCCGCTGGCAGACGAGAAACCGCAGACAGGAACGAGGCCCGGGTCGGATTACTCCGCCGGGCCTCGTGACGCGCGATCACCTCAGGGACGAGGCTGTGGTCAGCGCCCCTTCCACGGCGAACTCGAGCGCTCGACCTGTTCGGCGAGCGACACGATCCTGCGCGGATTCGAACGCCACATCCACACGACCCCAATGAGGGAGACGAGCAACGGCAGATAGTAGAAGTCTGCGCCCATGCCAGTCCACGCCGAGCGCGCAACGTTGAGTTCGTCCAAGCCGAGGGAAGCAACCCACAGGATGATCGGCACAGCGATCGACAGACCGATGGTCACCCAACCGACCTGTCGCATGCGCCTGCCATTGTGGGTCAGGGCCGTCGCGGCGACGAGGTAGTCGACGCCAGCCAGGAGTGCAACGATCTGCGGCCCCCAAGGCTTGCCCTGCCCATGGAAGAGATCGACGATAGCCGTCACAAAAATCCAGGCCCCCAGGAGCCAAAACAACGCAATGATAATGCGCCCAAGTCCCAGGGAGGGAGGGCGCTTATCGCGAGCGTCGCCGACATCAGGAGTCTCGTCTTGTTCATGCACGCTTTGATCCTACCGATAGGTCCGTTGTGTCGCACCGCGTTCCGCATGACAACGCGAGGAATGCGATGCGTGTGGCCCGATGCACCAAGGCACCCCACCGACCTGTGGGACAGCATCACACAAACGTGGGACAATGGGCCTATATGGACCGTGAGGCCCGTCATGAAAACAACCATCTGAGCGTTAAGCTCATCAACGAGGAGTTATCTACCTTGAGCGAATCGACCTACGACATCGTCATTCTGGGGGCGGGTTCCGGCGGCTATGCGACTGCCCTGCGTGCAGCGCAGCTCGGCATGACAGTCGCCCTTATCGACGGCGATAAGGTGGGCGGCACCTGTCTGCACCGCGGTTGCATCCCGACGAAGGCGTACCTGCATGCCGCCGAGACGGCCGAGGCCGTGCGCGAGTCCGCGAAGTTCGGCGTCAACTCCACCTTCAACGGTATCGACATGGCCCAGGTCGGCAAGTACCGCGACTCGGTCATTGCTGGCCTCTACAAGGGCCTGCAGGGGCTGCTCAAGTCCCGCAAGGTCGAACTCATCTCCGGCTGGGGCCGCCTCGCTGACGCCAACACTGTCGAGGTGGGCGGCCAGCGCATCACCGGCCGCAACATCGTCCTGGCCACCGGCTCCTACTCGCGTTCGATCCCCGGCCTCGAGATCGGCGGTCGCGTGATCTCCTCCGACCAGGCGCTCCAGATGGATTGGGTTCCCTCCTCTGTCGTGATTCTCGGCGGCGGCGTTATCGGCCTCGAGTTCGCCTCCGTGTGGCGCAGCTTCGGTGCTGAGGTCACGATCATCGAAGCCCTGCCCCACCTTGCCAACAACGAGGACGAGGCCATCTCCAAGCAGCTCGAGCGCGCCTACCGCAAGCGCGGCATCAAGTTCTACACGAAGACCCGTTTTGCCTCCGCGACGCAGTCCGAGCAGGGCGTACACGTGACCACCGAGGACGGCAAGGCGTTCGACGCCGACGTTCTCCTGGTCGCCGTTGGCCGTGGCCCCGTCACCGAAGGCCTGGGCTACGAGCAGGTCGGCATCACGTTGGATCGCGGCTTTGTCATCACGAATGATCGTCTGCACACCGGCGTGGGCAACATCTACGCGGTTGGCGACATCGTCCCCGGCCTCCAGCTGGCCCACCGTGGCTTCATGCAGGGTATCTTCGTCGCCGAAGAGATCGCCGGCCTGAACCCGACGATGCAGGCCGACATCGACATCCCGCGCGTGACCTTCTGTGAACCTGAAATTGCCTCGGTCGGCATGACGGAGAAGCAGGCCCGCGAGAAGTACGGCGATCAGGTGCGCACGGCCGAGTACAACCTCGCCGGCAATGGAAAGTCGTCTATCCTGGCAACGTCGGGTCTCATCAAGCTGGTCTCGGTTGAGGGCGGTCCGATCGTGGGCTTCCACGGCATCGGCGCGCGCATCGGGGAACAGATTGGTGAGGGCGAGCTCATGGTGAACTGGGAGGCGTACCCCTCGGACGTCGCGTCCCTGATCCACGCACACCCGAGCCAGAACGAGTCGCTCGGCGAGGCAGCTATGGCGCTGGCCGGCAAGCCCCTTCACGTCCACAACTGATACAGCTTTTATTAGGAGAACACACATGGCAACGTCAGTGACTATGCCCGCTCTGGGCGAGTCCGTCACCGAGGGCACCGTTACGACGTGGCTCAAGCAGGTCGGCGATACCGTCGAGCTCGACGAGCCCATCGTTGAGGTGTCCACCGACAAGGTCGACTCCGAGGTCCCGTCCCCCGTCGCCGGCGTCCTCCTCGAGATCCGGGTTCCCGAGGATGAGACCGTCGAAGTCGGCACCGAGATCGCGCGCATTGGCGACGCGTCCGAGGCCTCGGCCCCCGCTGCTGCTCCTGCCGCCGCCCCCGCTGCTGCTCCTGCCGCCGCCCCCATTGCTGCTCCGGCAGCTCCTGCTCCGGCGGCTCCCGTGGCCGCTGCTCCAGCGGCTCCTGCCGCCGCGCCCGCTCAGGGCACCGAGGTGCGCATGCCCGCTCTGGGCGAGTCCGTCACCGAGGGCACCGTCACCACGTGGCTGAAGGCCGTGGGCGACGCCGTCGATGCCGACGAGCCGCTGCTTGAGGTCTCCACCGACAAGGTGGACTCCGAGGTCCCTGCTCCCGTCGCAGGTTTCCTCGCGGAGATCCGCGTGCCCGAGGACGAGACCGTCGAGGTCGGCACGGTCGTCGCGATTATCTCCGAGACTGCTCCGTCGGCGGCCCCTGCCGCCCCTGCTGTTGCCGCCGCTCCGGCTGCACCTGCCGCCCCTGCCGCTCCGGCTGCACCTGCCGCTCCTGTCGCTCCCGTCGATCCGTTCCCGAACGCATCGACTCTGGCTGCCGCCGCGACCGGCGCTCCCGTCGTTGCAACGCCAGCCGTCGCAACCGGCAGCGCCTACGTGACACCGATCGTGCGCAAGCTTGCTCGCGACCTCGGCGTTGACCTGGCCACTGTGTCGGGCACCGGCGTCGGTGGCCGCGTGCGCCGCGAGGATGTTGAGGCCGCCGCCGCAGCCGCTCGTGCTGCTGCCGCCGCGCCTGCTCCGGCTGCGGCTCCCGCCGCAAAGGTCGAAGCTGTCCGCGAGCCCTCGCCGCTGCGTGGCACGACCGAGAAGATGTCGCGTCTGCGTCAGACGATCGCCCGCCGCATGGTGGAGTCGCTGCAGACCGCCGCCCAGCTGACCACCGTCATCGAGGTCGACGTCACCAAGGTTGCCGCGGTTCGCGCTCGCTCGAAGGACGCGTTCCTGGCCAAGCACGGCACGAAGCTCACCTTCCTGCCCTTCTTTGTGAAGGCCGCGACGGAAGCCCTTGCCTACCACCCGAAGATCAACGCGACCATCAACGACAAGGAGGTCACGTACTTCGATTACGAGCACGTGGGCATCGCTGTTGACACGCCGCGTGGCCTGCTCGTGCCCGTCATCAAGAATGCGGGCGAGAAGGACATCCCGGGTATCGCAGCGTCTATCAATGACCTGGCGGCGCGCACGCGCGACTCCAAGATCGGTCCCGACGAGCTGTCTGGCTCTACCTTCACGGTCACGAACACCGGTTCCGGCGGTGCTCTTTTCGACACGCCCGTCCTGAACATGCCCGAGACCGCGATCATGGGCGTCGGCACGATCGTCAAGCGTCCCGTCGTGATGAAGGGTATCGACGGCGCAGACGTCATCGCGATCCGCTCGATGGTCTACCTGTCGTTGTCCTACGATCACCGCTTGGTTGACGGCGCAGACGCGTCTCGCTTCCTCATGGATGTGAAGAAGCGCCTCGAAGCCGGTGAGTTTGAGGCCGACTTGGCTCTCTAATCCGCCTGTCAATGCGCTGATGGGGTGGGTCCGCGGACCCACCCCATCAGCGCATGCACCACAATGCGTCTACTTGCCCGACTGCGTGGCATCCTCATTCGATGCGTGCGCGAGCGTCGCGGAGATGACCTTGCCCGAGATCGGATCAACGCGCACGTCCAGGTAGGTCGAATACGGCGCACCATACAGGTTGCAGCCGCTGGTCGTGCACGTTTCGGCTTCCGATACGAGCAGGGTCACGCGCGCGTCTACAGCATCGGGTTCGCATGAGACGATGGCGACGTTCTGGACGCTCGACGACAGGGCGCGCACCTGCACGCCGCCTGCGCGCATATCCTCGATGCGCTGAGCGTCTTCCGTGAGCAGTTCACCGCCGAGTATGGCATCGAGCGTTGACGCATCCCCGTCTTTCATCGCTTGGTCGCGCGCCTGAATCGCTGAATTGATGAGGTTGGCGGCAGCCGTGGGATCGCAGAGTCCGACTGGCGTATCTTCGGCCGGCGTCGTGGCAGGTGGCACCTGTGAAGGCTGCGACATTCGCGCGGATGTCCAGGCCCCGTACACGGCAACCGTTGCTCCCAAGGCAACAATGACGGACCACACGACGATCAACGCGGCCAATCCTTTACGGCGAGGAGACCGAGAGCTGTCCGAGGATGCAGCGCCGCGCCGCATGTGCGACGCGCGCACCTCATCCTCGGTGAGCGTATCCTCACGCAGGGCTGCCGCTCGTAGGTCGGCAATCACTCGTTCAGGGTCGACAGGTTCGCGCGCAATCACGTGCTCTACCGGGTCGCAGACAAGCGGCGTTGCTCCCGATCCGACGGTCGCAGCCAGCTCGTCGAAGCCCAACTCAGCCAGGACCTCGTCCATCTGAAGGAGCGATGCGATGCGGCGCAGGCACTGCCGATCCCCCTCCATACCCGACGTCTCGAGGCTCCACCCGGGAGTTCCCGCTCCAGGCCCGATCTCATCGATCATGTCGATAATGACCGCTCGTCCTTGTGGCGTCACGATGATGTTCGCGGGCGTCAGGTCTCCATGCACGATACCCGCGCCGTGCAGGGCGCTCATGCCGGCGGCGATCCCTTCGACGATCTGACGTCGCGTAGCCTTCGGACGTAGGTCGGCTGATCCAATCTCAACATCGAGCGGACGTCCGGGAATGAAGTCCTGAACGATGGCCCACCGTCCATCCTCTGAGCGCACGACGTCACGCAGGGCAACGACGTGCCGGGAGGAAACAGACGCCCACGCCTTCCACCGGTCGAGCGAACGCTTCCCATCGTCGGAGGAGCGCAGGGCAAGAAGCGCTTCCCCGTCACTCGAACGCGTCCTCCACAGGGGGCCGCGCGCGCCGACGTGGAACACCTGACCGATCTCATATCCGCCTATATTCATGGTGATATTGTCTAAATTCGCAGAATGTGATGCAACTCATCTCACATAGTGCCAGGTCGGACGCGTGGACTTTCTCAGGGTGTATGCACGTAGAATGGAGATGCTATGAGTGAAAAGAATCCCCCCGCGAAGAGGCGCTTCTATCAGAACATCCTCGACGCATACCGACTGACCGCACGCACGTATCCGGCTCTCCCGTGGATGCTCCTGGGAACCGCCGCACTCGTCATCGCCGCGTTCATGCTGTTGGCGTTCCTGACGGACACCTCCTGGATTGGCTGGCTCATTGTTGGCATCATGGGGTCCGTCACCGCGGCACTTGCCCTTCTCAGCTTCCTGGCACGCCGCGCGCTGTACGCACAGGTCGAGGAAACCACCGGTGCCGTCAAGGTTGCACTCTCACAGATTCAGCGCGGCTGGATTATCCCCGAGCAGCCCGTCGCTTTCACGCGCGAACAGGATCTTGTGTGGCGCATCGTCGGTCGCCCCGGTGTCGTTCTCATCTCTGAGGGTCCGGCCTCTCGCGTGCGCCCGCTGCTGACCGCAGAGTCCAAGCGCATCACCAAGATCATGCGTAACGTTCCCGTCCACCAGATCCAGGTTGGCCGCGACGAGGGGCAGATTCCCCTCAAGGACCTGCAGAGCGCGCTGCGTAAGCTCAAGAATGTCCTCACGGCCGAGGAGGTCCCCCAGGTGTCAGCGCGCATCAATGCACTGCGTTCGGGCGAGCCGCCGATCCCTAAGGGCATCGATCCGCTGAGGGTCCGCGGCACGTCGAGGCGCGGACTGCGCGGAAACTGAGTCACACAGTCAAGTGGGCGAGCACTATGTGCTCGCCCACTTTTGTATCCAGGATATGAGACTCGATGGACATGCATAGTATGCATCTGATTGCATAATCAGTATCACTGACCGCCGGCAATACAGATATCAAGGAACATAACCATGCACACAACGAAGATTCTCGCAGCCCTGACCATGGCGACGACGGCGGTCACTCTCACCGCCTGCGCCGACCCGACGACAAACTCGACAACCGGCGCACAGAGCAACGCCGCTGCCTCGTCGAACACCACGGCCTACGATGTCTCCCAGATCCCAACCGACGCCGACATCGCTGCGCTAGTTCCGGAAGATGTCAAGAAACGGGGAACACTGCGCAACGGCGCTTCGACGGGTTACGCTCCGGCCGAGTACATGGCCACCGACGGACAAACCCCCGTCGGCTACGACATTGACATCAACAAGGCACTGGCCAAGGTGATGGGCCTCAAGGAGGGCAGCACACGTCACGCCGAATTCCCCACGATTATCCCCGCTCTTGGCACGAAGTTCGACGTCGGCCTCTCCTCCTTCACGATCACCTCGGAGCGAGAGCAACAGGTCAACATGGTCTCCTACCTGAATGTGGGATCCGCATGGGGCGTCGCAACCGGCAACCCGAAGAACTTCGACACCTCCAACCCCTGCGGCACGACCGTCGCCATTCAAACAGGCACCGCACAGGAAACCTATGCGGAAGAGCTATCGAAGCAGTGCGAAGCTGACGGAAAGGAGAAGATCACCGTCATGCCGCACGAGCTGCAGACCGATATCGCCACGAAGATCATCAGCGGCCAGTACGACGCCACCCTGGCCGATTCGACCGTGATTGGCTACACCGCCGCAGGTTCTGATGGCAAGATCGAACAACTCGGAGAGACGTTTGAATCCGCCCCCCAGGGGATCGCCATCAACAAGGATGACACAGAGCTGACCGAGGCGGTCCAGAAGGCTATGCAATACCTCATGGATAATGGCTACCTGACGGATATCCTGGCTCACTACGGCGCAGACAGCGCGGCACTTACCACCGCCGAACTCAACCCATCGGTCGGCTGACGACGTGACACTCAACGCATAATATGCATCGTTATGCATATAGGTGCATAATGATAGCGACAGTGGGGCAGACGGCCCCCATCCCATCGGAAGGCACATCATGACCATCACGAAGGCACACGCTCTCATCGCACTCGCAGCCGCAGCAGTACTGCCCCTGGCCGCCTGCGCGGACCCGACCTCGTCCTCCAATGGATCGAACGGCGGCACGAGCGCGGCCACGACCTCGTACGACGTCTCCCAGATCCCCACGGACGAAGAGATCGCCGCCCTGGTCCCCGCTGAGGTCAAGGCGCGAGGCATCCTGCGCAATGGCGCCTCGGCCGACTACGCGCCGGCAGAGTTCCTGGCCGACGATCTGCAGACCGCGCAGGGCTACGACGTGGATATCAACAAGGCGCTCGCTAAGGTGATGGGCCTGAACGACGGCACTACAAACCACGCGGAGTTCCCCACGATTATTCCCGCGCTGGGCACCAAGTTCGACGTGGGTATTTCCTCCTTTACGATCACTTCCGAGCGTGAAGCACAGACCAACATGATTTCCTACGTCGAGGTCGGCTCCGCCTTCGGTGTCGCCGCGGGCAACCCCAAGAACTTCGACCCGGCCAATCCATGCGGAACCACCATCGGCGTCCAGACCGGAACCGCGCAGGAAGACTACGCGACCGAGCTATCCGCGCAGTGCGTGGACGGCGGCTTGGACAAGATCACGATCATGCCGCACGACCAGCAGACCGACATCACCCCCAAGGTCACCGGAGGACAGTACGACGCGACCTTCGCTGACTCCACCGTCATCGGCTACACCGTCACTCTCTCGGGTGGCCAGATGCAGCAGGTAGGCGAGGTCGTCGAGTCCGCCCCCCAGGGCATCGCCGTCAACAAGAACGACGCCCAGCTCACCGAGGCGGTCCAGAAGGCTATGCAGTACCTGATGGACAACGGCTATCTGAAGGACATCCTGGGTCACTACGGAGCGCAGGACGCCGCCCTGACGACGGCTGAACTCAACCCGGCTACCACCGAATGAGGTTTGTATGGACACCATGAAAGACGGCGTTGAACTCATCAACGCCAAACCCGTTCCCCGGCCGGGGAGGTGGGTCAGCGCGATCATCGTCGCAATCCTCGCGGCGATGGCCATCCACGGCCTGGTCACCAACAAGAACTACCAGTGGAACGTCGTGTTCCAGTGGTTGTTCTCCCAGTCCCTCATGCAGGGCGTAGCCTTCACGATCATTCTGACGGTTCTCGCAATGGTGATCGGCACGGTGCTGGCGATCACGATGGCGATCATGCGTCAGTCGGTCAACCCGGTGTTGCGCTGGGTGGCGATGGCCTACATCTGGTTCTTCCGGGGTACGCCTATCTACACGCAGCTGATCTTCTGGTCGCTGCTGCCTACGCTCTACCCGTCGCTGTCGTTTGGTGTTCCCTTCCTCGGTTCGATGTTCGGCTGGGAGGTCAGCTTCGATACGGCCACCTACTTCACGCCGTTCTGGATGGCGTTCCTGGGTCTGGGTCTGAATGAGGGCGCGTACCTGGCAGAGATCATGCGTGCCGGTCTGCTGAGCGTTCCGAAGGGCCAGTGGGAGGCGGCGACGGCCCTGGGCATGCCGCGGGCGACGATCTTCCGCAGGATTATCCTGCCGCAGGCGATGCGCGTGATCGTCCCGCCGATCGGCAACGAGACGATTTCGATGCTCAAGACCACGTCGCTTGTTTCAGCGATCCCCTTCACGCTGGAGCTGACGTTCATCGCGCGTCAGCGCGGCCAGGCGACGTTTGCCCCGGTACCTCTCCTGATCGCCGCGGCGATCTGGTACCTGGTGATCACGAGTCTGCTCATGTGGATCCAGTCGATCATCGAGAAGCACTTCGCGAAGGGCTTCGAGCGGCGCGATAACACGGGCGGGCAGACCGCCTCGGACGGCACGGCCTCGGATGAGGACGAAGAGATGAATGGCAAGCTCAAATTTATGGATGTGACACCATGACGGGTACGGATCTGGAGACGGCAACCGGCGTGACGCCCATGGTGGCGGTGCGCGGAGTCCATAAGTTTTTCGGTGATCTGCACGTGCTGCGCGGCATCGATCTGGATATTGCTGCTGGTGAGGTGTGCGTCATCCTGGGTCCCTCGGGTTCGGGTAAGTCCACCCTGCTGCGCTGTCTGAACATGCTGGAGGACATCAGTGCGGGCCGCGTGTACGTCGATGGTCACCTGCTGGGCTACCGTGTGGACTCCAAGGGTGTCCTGCACGAGCGCCGTGACAGGGTGATTGCCGCGCAGCGCTCCCACATTGGCATGGTGTTTCAGCGCTTCAATCTCTTCCCGCATATGACGGCTCTGGAGAACGTCATGGAGGCACCGGTTCAGGTGCTCAAGCGTTCGAAGAAGGAGGCCCGCGCACAGGCTCTCGAGCTGCTCGACCGGGTGGGGCTAGCGGATCGCGCGGACCACTACCCCGCTGAGCTGTCGGGCGGCCAGCAGCAGCGCGTCGCGATTGCTCGCGCGCTGGCCATGGATCCGGAGATCATGCTGTTCGATGAGCCGACGTCCGCGCTCGACCCCGAGCTGGTCGGCGAGGTTCTTCAGGTCATGAAGGATCTGGCGGCCTCGGGCATGACGATGGCCGTGGTCACTCACGAGATCGGGTTTGCCCGCGAGGTCGCCGATCAGGTGGTCTTCATGGACGGCGGCGTGATCGTCGAGGCGGGCGCTCCCGCCGACGTGATCGATAATCCGCAGGAGGAGCGCACCAAGGAGTTCTTCTCCAAGGTTCTCTGAGTTATTCGACGAGGCCGGGGCTGGTTCATTCCAGTCCCGGCCTTTGTCGTGGGTGCCTTCGGGCACGGCGGGTGCGCCTGAGCTGAGGGGGTCGCGCGCGGTTAGCGGGCGCGCGACGGTTCGCGATGAGGTCAGGTGAGCGTCACCAGGTCGAGGTAGCTGTCGTCCCAGAGGTCCTCGTCGGCGTCGGGAAGGAGCAGGACGCGCTGCGGGTTGAGGGCGGTGACGGCACCGGGATCGTGGGTGACGAGGATGACGGCTCCTTCGTAGTCACGCAGGGCAGCGAGGATTTCTTCACGTGAGGCGGGGTCGAGGTTGTTGGTGGGTTCGTCGAGGAGCAGGACGTTGGCTCCGGAGACGACGAGGGTGGCCAGGGCGAGTCGGGTCTTTTCTCCGCCTGATAGGACGGACACGGGCTTGTCGACGTCATCGCCTTGGAAGAGGAACTGGCCGAGGATGTTGCGCACGTGTGTGTCGTCGAGGGTGGGTGCGGCCTCGGCCATGTTCTCGCGGATCGTCCGAGTGTCGTCGAGGGTTTCGTGTTCCTGGGCGTAGTAGCCGAGTTTGAGGCCGTGTCCGGGCACGACGCGCCCCGAGTCGGGTTTCTCGATGCCGGACAGGAGGCGCAGCAGCGTCGTCTTACCGGCACCGTTCAGGCCAAGCACGACGACCTTGGAGCCGCGGTCAATGGCCAGGTCCACGCCGGTGAAGACTTCGAGGGAGCCATAGGACTTGGAGAGGCCTTCGGCGGCGAGGGGGACGCGCCCGGAGGGGGCGGGATCGGGGAAGCGCAGGCGCGCGACCTTTTCTTGGACGATCTCCCCTCCCGCCTGGGCGAAGAGTTCTTCGGCGCGGCGCAGCATTTGCTGGGCGGCGACGGCTTTGGTGGCCTTGGCGCGCATCTTTTCGCCCTGGGCCTTGAGGTGTTCGGCTTTCTTCAGGGCGTTGGCGCGTTCCTTGCGGCGGCGGCGCTCGTCTTCCTCGCGCTGCTTGAGGTAGGCGTCCCACCCCAGGTGATAGATGTCGACGTGAGCGCGGTTGGCATCCAGGTAAAAGACCTGGTTGACAGTGTCGCCCAGGAGCTTAACGTCATGGGAGATGATCATGACACCGCCGGGGAAGGTCTTGATCCAGTCGCGCAGCCACATGATCGAGTCGTGGTCAAGGTGGTTGGTCGGCTCGTCGAGGAGGAGCACATCCGCGTTGGAGAAGAGCACGCGGGCGAGTTCGACGCGGCGGCGCTGACCGCCCGAGAGCGTGTCGAGCCTCTGGTCGAGGACGCGGTCCTCAAGGCCGAGGGAGTGCGCGATTTGCGCAGCCTCGGCGTTGGCGGCCCATCCACCGGAGTTGGTGAACTGCTGGTCGAGCTTGACGTAGCGTTCCATGGCCCGCTGCTGGCGAGCGCCCTCGGTCGTGGACATCTCGTGCTCAGCCTTGCGAATGCGCGCGATGATCGAGTCGATGCCGCGCACGGAGATGATACGATCGCGAGCCTTCATCTCCGGGTCGCCAACGTGGGTGTCCTGCGCGAGGTAGCCGACGGTGCCGTTGGAGCTGATGGTGCCGGTGTACTCGGCCGCTCCCCCACGGTCGGCTTCTCCGGCGAGGAGACGCATCGTCGTGGTCTTGCCGGCACCGTTGCGTCCGACGAGGCCGATGCACATGCCTTTGTCGATCCGGAAGGATACATGGTTGACGAGTTCGCGGGCACCGATTCGCAGAGAGAAGTCCTGGACGTTAATCACGCTCCAAGAGTAGAGGGAGGGGCGGTTGTGGGCGAATCAACCCGGCCGATGACCCGTCCTGTTGGCCCACCTTGCAGCAATTGCGGGCACAATGGGTGGTGCATATAACCATTCCATCTCGGCATTGTGAGGATTGTACCCATGTCAGAAAGCCCGGTCCCGTCTGGATCGGCGCGCCCCGCGCGCGCCCTCGACATCATTTCGGTCGTGTTCGTCGCGTTGCTCCTTATTTCTAATATCGCCGCGACGAAGGCGTTTATGGTGGGTTCTTCCACCCATTATTTGATTTTCGATGGGGGCGCAATTCTCTTCCCTCTGACCTACATCATCGGTGATGTGCTCTCGGAGGTGTATGGTTTTGCCCGCGCGCGGCGGGTCATCGTCATGGGCTTCGTGGCCTCGTTCCTGGCTTCGCTCACTTTCTTCATCGTCCAGTATTTGCCTCCGGCACCCGACTACGAAAACCAGGAGGCTTTCGCGGCGGTCCTGGGCGTCGTATGGCGTGCGGTTGTCGCGTCGCTCGCGGGTTACTTGGCCGGGCAGCTCCTCAACTCCTACGTGCTCGTGTGGATCCGTCGCCGCTGGGGTACCAAGCACTTGTGGGCGCGCCTGATCGGCTCGACGATCGTCGGTGAGGCCGCGGATACGATCCTGTTCTGCACGATTCTGTTCTACGGGCAAATGACGTTCGGTAACTTCGTTAACTACACGGTCACCGGCTACTTCTACAAGGTCCTCCTCGAAGTCGTCCTCCTGCCCGTAACCTATCCCGTGATCGCTGCCATCCGCCGCGTTGAAGGCTTGAAGAAAGACGAGGTGTTTGATCGATGAACGCGAACTGGCTGAGCGCTCCTTCCCCCGAGGAGTGTGCGCCCTTCGACGCCACGGACTCGTCGGGAACCCACTGCCCCGACCGCGGGTTCGAGGTCGGCACTCGCCTGGGTGCCGACCGCGGCCTCGGGCGCACCGGCGTCATCCACACCGCGCATAGCGTGATCCGCACCCCGGCATTCATTCCCGTGGGCACGAAGGCGAACGTGAAGGCACTGACTCCGGAGATGGTGCGTAGCCTCGGTGCACAGGCCGTCCTGGCCAACGCCTATCATCTCTACCTCCAGCCGGGTTCCGACATTGTCGACGACGCCGGCGGCTTTGCGTCTTTCATGAACTGGGCGGGTCCGACGTACACGGACTCGGGGGGCTTCCAGGTGCTGTCTCTGGGTGCGGGTTTCAAGAAGGTTCTCTCCCAGGAGTTTTCCGGGAAGGCCGACCCCAACGACCCAGCTGTCCAGATGCAGGCGATCAAAGCGTCAAATGCTGTTGTTGATGACGATGGCGTCGTGTTCTCCAGCCACATCGATGGCACGAAGCATCGTTTCAACCCCGAAGTGTCGATGGGTATTCAGCATCAGCTGGGTGCCGATATCATGTTCGCTTTCGACGAGCTGACGTCCCTGCTGCACCCGCGCGGCTACCAGGTCGAGTCGCTCGAGCGCACGCACGCGTGGGCCGCGCGGTGTCTGGC
>NZ_CAJPJE010000015.1:0-41947 GCF_905369875.1 Actinomyces sp. ICM47 | reverse complement strand
GGCCTGGGGGGGCACGGCGGTTGAGGGCTGCGTGGCCTGCATGCTGTGATGCTTCGTTGGGTGGCGCGGGGGTCGTGAAACCGGTCCCCGCGCCGTTTTTTGGGCGCGGAGGAGGCGGGGGCGGGGCTTCGTGGGCGCGGCAAGCTGGGTGCGCTGTGGGTGTGGGACGAGGCCGGGTAGCGTGCGTGGGACGAGTCCGTGGCGGGGCCGCGCATGAGGGCTGAGCCAGCCCAGGCCTCGCCGCTTTGCATCTGGCGAGTTAGGATCGGTCGAGCATCTGCCGGACAACGATTGTGGAGTGACGCATGAGCGATCCCATCAACCCCTACGCGCAGCAGGTACCTTACGGCCAGGGGGATGCAGGCTACGGGCCGGGCTACGGGCCGCAGGGGTTCCCCGGCTACCAGGCTTCGCCTTTCGCGGTGCAGCGCGCCCAGTCGAACGCGTCGACGGTCCGCATCTTGTCCTTCCTGAGTTTTCTGTTCGGCGGCCTCATGCTGTCGGGCGCGATGTGGATCTGGTCCGACAAACTGATCGAGGAAGCCCGACTCGCGGGCGTGCCGATGCCTATTATGAACGAACTTGCGAGCGCCCGATCAGCCGCCAAGATGTGCTCGATCATTCATCTTGTGGTCCTCGGCGTTGCCCTGGTGATCCTCATCGCCATCGTGGCGGTGTGGGGATTCTTGTTGGTGTCGATCTCGCGCTGATGAGCGTTGCGCCACGCGGCTCCCGAGGTCTGTCCCCGGAACAAGAGGCACCTATAGCAGCGGTGGCGGAGCGATCAGTGATTCCCAGTGGGTATCTGGGTCCGCCTACAGTGTCGACAGCGGTCTGCGATACCATGAGTCGCAGATTCATGAGAGACAGTCACTGGGAGTAATGGATGAGCGATCCCGAGAATATCTTTGCGCAGCAGGTGTCCGACGACTACATGGCCCTCGAACGGCAAGGGAAGAGCGGTCAGCAGGATCCCTATAGCCAGCAGGAAGCGTACGGTCAGGCGGGATACGGTCAGCAGGTCGCGTATGGTCAGCAGAGTCCTTACGGTCAGGCGGGATACAGCCAGGCACCTTACGGTCAGCAGGGTCTCTACGGCCAGGCGGGATACGGTCAAGCGGGATACGGCCAGCAGGGGCCCTACGGTCAGGCGGGATACAGCCAGCCCGTGTATGGTCAGCCCCTGTATGCGTCGCCAGCCAACTACGAGTACGAATCGATTCGCTCCAGCGCAATGATCGTCATGTGCATGGCCGGCATCAGCTTCTTCATTGCCCCGCTTATTCTGTCTGTTTCCGCCTGGGTATGGGGGCACTCGCTTGTCTCGAAGGCACGGTCGATTGGCGCTCCACAGGACGTTGTGGACCGTGCGCGCGCGGGCTGGCTCGCCGCGATGATCATTTCGATCCTGCAAATTAGCAGCTTCGTCTTGTTCATCGTGGTCTTTTGGATGGCCCTTGCGTCACAATCATGACCTTGTGCGGGCGGGTCCAGGAATGTTCCTGGGCCCGCCCGTTTTGTTCCTCAGGTGTCTGCGATAGGATGCAGCAGCGATCTGAAGGCAACCACATCTGGAGCAGCGCATGAGTAACATCAACAACGTCTTCGCGCGCCAGCCCAAAGCCGCGCAGACACTCACTTCAGCGCACGCCTGGGATCACACGGCTGTTCCAGTACAGTCCCCGGGGAATCCCCCGTTCTCGCGGCCCCCACACCTCCCGGCGCATGCCTCACGCCACGGATGTCCGGTCACCTACGGCCAGATACTGGTGGAACAAGTCAGGGACTCCTACGATGCCCAGGTCCGAACCTCCTCCGTCATCCTGATCACCATCTCGCTGCTGAGTATCTTTTTCTGCTTCATCATCCTGTCCGGCGCATGCCTGCCAGCCGCGTGGGCGCAGGTACGCGCCGCAGTCGACTACCGCGTCCCCGAGTCCGCCATCAAGCTCGCCCGGACCACCTTCTATGTTGTGCTCGCGTGCTTCGTCGTTGACCTAGCTGCCCTCATCGCCTTCATTGTCTGGCTGGTCGGCTGACCGCGCACACCAGCCCCGGCCTCGTCCCCGAAGAACCCGCACCCCGGCCTCGTCCCCGAACCTCATGACCCGGCTACCGCGCGCGAACCCCGGCGCGTGGGACTGCGCCTGTAAACTTGACGTATGACTCCCCGATACGAAGCCCCCTCGCGCTCGATTTCCGGAACCGACGCTGACCTGCTCGATCAGCTCCGATACGCGGACGGGAGACCCTACGGGTTCTACAAGAACGCCCTCGGTGCCTGGGATTACGGCGACTTCACCCTCGCCATCGACCACGTGCAGGCCGACCCCTACGCCCCGCCCTCATCCCTGCGCGCCTGGACCCGACCCGAGGCCATGGGCCTGCCCGAGGCCGCCCTGGCCTCGCCCGACGCGCGCCTCGCCGCCGGGGACTTCATCGCCCGTGCCTTCGACGAGGCCATCCGCGCCCGCGGAGCGCGCGACGTGTCCATCGCCCGCGCCGGTGCCCTCATCCTCCAACGCTCCTACGCGACCGTCCTGCCCGACCGCGTCGAAGTCCGATTCCAGGTCAAACTCCCCGCGCGCGGACGCACGATCCTCGGCAAGAGCGCCGCACGCCTCTTCGACGTGGACGTGCCCAACATCGTCATGGACTGCTTCGACTTCGTGTCCGAAGACCCGGCCACGACCCGCAAGCGCTCGCGCCTCCTCGGCCACGTCGCCGCCTACGAGGACTACCGCGCGCTCCAGGGCATCCTCGAGGACCGCGGCTGGGTGTCCTTCGTCGCCGACGAGGCCATGCTCGCGCGACGCTCCGGCGTCTCCGAGGCACCCCTGGCCGGGGACGGCGTCGTCGCCTTTGCCGCCCCCGAGTCCCTGCGCGCCACCGTCACCCTGCCGCACGCCGGCGAGGTTTCCGGCATGGCGATCCCCCCGGGCCTCACTCTCGTCGTGGGCGGCGGCTACCACGGCAAATCCACGCTCCTCGAGGCCATCGCCCAAGGCGTGTACGCGCACGTGCCCGGCGACGGACGCGAACTCGTCGCCACCGACCCCACCGCCACGAAGGTGCGCGCCGCCGACGGCCGAGCCGTCACCGGCGTCGACATCTCACCCTTCATCACCCACCTGCCCGGCGGTGCCGACACCACGTCCTTCTCCACCGAAAACGCATCCGGGTCCACCTCGCAGGCCGCCTCCATCATCGAATCCCTCGAGCTGGGCGCACGCACACTCCTCATCGACGAAGACACCTCCGCCACCAACCTCCTCATCCGCGACACCCGCATGCGCGACCTCGTCGCCGCCGACAAAGAACCCATCACGCCCCTCGTCGACCGCGTCACCTCCCTCACCGAGGCCGGGATCTCCCTCATCATGGTCGTCGGCGGCTCCGGCGCGTTCCTCGACGCCGCCGACCGGGTCCTCATGATGGACAACTACCACTGCCTCGACGTCACCTCCCGCGCACGCACGGTCGTCGCCAACCTGCCACGTCCCCGCACCGACGCCCCCACCAGCTGGGAGGCAGCACCCCGCGTGCCCGCCGCGAAAGCCCGCGTGGACCGCCCGCGCACCAAGGCCTCGGGCACGTCCGTGCTGACCATCGACCGATCAACCATCGACATCTCCGACGTCGCCGCCGTCGTCGACCCCGGGCAGGCCGAGGCTATCGCCTGGTGCGTGCGCGGCGTCCTCGAAGAAATGGCCGGCAAACAGTCGATGCCCGACCTCATGGCCAAGCTCGGCCGACGCCTCGCCTCCGAGGGCCTGGACGCCGTCTGCAAGTTCGGCGCCCGCTCCTACCCGGCGTTCCTGGCGCGCCCGCGCCTCATCGACGTGGGTGCGGTCATCAACCGCTACCGCGGCCTGGCCCTGCGCGAAGCGCGCGGCGAGGGCGTTGCGGGCGAAGCGAGCACTGAGGTTTCCGAGTCGTAGTCGCTTCAGGCCCCACGGGTGTTCCGAGCACCGGAGGGACCGGCCGCCCGCGAGGCTAGGCGACCTCGCTTCGCTCGGTGCCGAGCCTCGAAGCCCGCCCGTGCCCTCCGGTGCCCTCCACACCTGTGGGGTCGTGGTGATTGATGCGGATCGGCCCGCCCGCTTGCTGAGCCGGGCTGCTTGGTGTGCCTGTGCCCGTGGGCGGCGGCCCGCCCGCGAGCCGTCCGCGCTGCGAGCGTCGCTCGGCGCGTCGTCTCGAAGCCCGGCCAGGCCCTGCCACCGCCCACCGGCACCGTAGCCAGGCCATCCGGGTCCTTCGGTGTCCTCCATGCCGGTGGAGCAGGTTGTTGACGTGTGGTTCGGTGCGTCGTTTCCGATGTCTGGCCAGGCTCCGTCGCCCACGGACACTGTGGCAATCCCCGTAGGCCTTGCTGCTGTCTCCATATTGGCGGTGTTGGGGATGGATGCGCCCAAAGTGCAGACCACTTCGGTGAAATTGAGTGAATTTGGGGTGTTTTGGGCGAGGTGGTCTGCGATTTGGGCGCACTGTGGTTGAGACTGCGACGAACGGGGCAACGGTGGACACCTGTGGGGACCTTCAAGTCGGGGGAGAACGGACGATGTACAGATGTGGGTCGGATCCCGTCCCCGGTTACGTTCGGTAACCTCGCCCGAAGCCCCAAAGCCCCGAAGCCAGTATGAGACGTAGCCTTGCGCGACTCGAACTAGCTGTGTTCGAGCAGCGCCCGGATCTGCGCGACGACTTCCTCGGGGTGGGCCAGTGCCTCCCATCGGAAACGGCGGATCCGCCAGCCCTGCGCTTCGAGCAGTCGCTGACGGCGCTCCTCGGCCTCGATGGAGCGGTGGACGGAGTCAATGTCGGAGCCGTACTTGCCTCGACCGTCAAATTCGATGCCGATCCGGTGCTCCGGAATGGCTACGTCGATGAAGTACCACTTGTTCGAGGCCAACACTGGGTATTGAGTTTCCAAACCCTGCAGGCCGCTTTGCACCAGCAGGTAGAGCAGACGCGATTCCCCAGCACTGTCGCACCCCGCGTCCGCGTGAGTGAGCACCCAGCGCGCGGAAGTCACATGCTTCGTCCCCTGACCTGAGGGCGCGATCATGTGCAGCAGGCGCATGCGGTTGTGCTCCTCGCGTTGCCGAGAATCGTCCCGGTAGAAGCGCCTGTATCGCGCCAGTTCGTGCAAGCCCGCGCATGCGACGACAAATGCCTCCTCCCGGTCGAGTGCTAGCGCGCAGTCAATGATCGTATCCTCGAGCGTCGCGCCCATGATGTCCCCGTCGTAGCGATTCATCGCCGGTGATCGTCCTCCTCGCGGCCGGTGTGGGCGCACCGTGACCGCCGGGATATGGAGTGGACCCGAGTGAATCTCCGGAAGTGGGATTGGGCGCGGGTGCTGGTCGGAAACCGTGGTGACGTGGAGTGGGTGCTGGTGCAGAAGTGGCAGGTCCCTGAGCCATGCGGCGGTCGGGCCGGACACGATGAGGTGGGGATGCTTGTGCTGCAGGGCGAGCAGCCGTGCAAGTGCGACGATGACGGGTGGCTCGGAATGCGCGGTGATAGCTTCGGTGTCGAGGTAGTAGCCGGGAGCGATCCTCACCAGCTCGCCCAGCTGAGCACGCCGAGCGAGTCGACGGCGCTCAGTGTTGTTCGCACCTGTGGTGGAGTGTGCGTGCGCCGCAATGGTGTAGATCGTATGCGCATCCATTGTGTCTCCTTCGACGTGCTTCCAATTGTACGGTGTGCGCCCAAAGTGCAGACCACTTCGGTGAAATTGAGTGAATTTGGAGTGTTTTGGGCGAGGTGGTCTGCGTTTTGAGCGCATGAGTGGTGCGGATGCGAGGCCGGGGCGTCTGGTGGGGGCCGGGCAGCTTGGTGTGCCCGTGGGGGTAGGGGTGGATGTGGCTGGGCCGGTTGGGTTCGTTTGGCTGGTATGTGCCTCGGTGGGTTTTGGCGATTTGGGTAGATCGGATGGGGGACGAGGCTGAGGCGTCTGGTGGGGGCCGGGCAGCTTGGTGTACCCGTGGGTTGCGTGCAGATTGGTGAATGTGGGCAGAACAGACGGGGACGAGGCCGGGGTGCCTGTTGGGCGTGAGGGGTGTGGCTGGTCGTGGGGTGGGTGTGGATGTGACAGGGCGTTGGTTTCGTCCCTGTCCCTGAGTCCCCTGACCCCGACATGGTTTCCCACAAATGCCGCATGTAATTCTCACGTAAACCTTTTGAATATTGAGGTGGAATCGTTGGAATGACAACGTTTGTGGAGGTTGATGAAAACTGGCCACGGGAAGTTACGCGCGACTTTTCTGGGGGAGTGTCGTATGTGTAGACCGATCCTGAGTCTCGTTCCGTCGCGCTGAACGGCGCTCGAATAACGTGGGACTCACACCGTGCCTGGAGGACACGTCGGCCCCGGCTCCCGGAATGCCCCGAAGATACCCCGGGTGGTCTCGGGGATCAATCAGGGGAATCCTCCGTAGCGAAGACATAAGCTGACCATGCAGTATGTATACATGAACACGAACACGACAATCGCGCAGGCCCCCGCGGCCACCCAAGAGGCCCCGGCCTCGTCCATCGTCCGACTCCAGGGCGTCTCCAAGATTTACGGAAGCGGCGACGCCCAGGTGCGCGCCCTCGACGACGTGAGCGTCGGCTTCGGTGCCGGCGAATTCACCGCCATCATGGGTCCCTCCGGCTCTGGCAAGTCCACGATGATGCACATCCTCGCTGGCCTCGACGCCCCCACCTCCGGGCACGTCTTCGTCGAAGACACCGACATCACCGCCCTGAAAGACACCGCGCTGACCAAGCTGCGCCGCGACCGCATCGGTTTCGTGTTCCAGTCCTTCAACCTGGTGCCGACACTGGATGCCCGATCCAACATCCTCCTGCCCATGCGCCTCGCAGGAAAGACCCCCGACAAGGACTGGTTCGACCTGATCGTCAACTCCCTGGGCATCGCAGACCGTCTGAATCACCGCCCCTCTGAAATGTCCGGCGGCCAGCAGCAGCGCGTCGCCGTCGCCCGAGCCCTCATGAGCCGACCCGCCGTCATCGTCGCGGACGAACCCACCGGCAACCTCGACTCGCACTCCACCACAGAGGTCATGGACCTGCTGCGCCGCGCCGTCGACGACCTCGGCCAGAGCGTCATCATGGTCACCCACGACACTGGCACCGCCGCCTACGCGGACCGCGTCCTCGTGTGCCGCGACGGCCGCATCGTCTCCGACCTGCGCGACGTCACCGCCGATACTCTGACCGCGGCGCTGCGCTGAACGCGTCCCCACACTGTTCCCAAGGCTCACCTCATGTCTGCAACAAACTCACTTCTGAGCGCCAACCTGCGCTCCCACGGCCGCCGTTACATCTCGACGGGCCTGGCCGTCGCTATTTCCACAGCCTTCATCGTCATCACCCTTATCGTCATGGCGGCGATGACGTCGAGCCTGACCTCCGGCGTCTACAGCCAGTATCAAGGCGGCACGATCGTCGTCTCCCAAGACAACGATGCGCCTGAGGGTGCCATCGAGAGCGCCGAAAAAGCGCTGAAGGACACCAACGGCGTCACTGCCATCAAGCACATGGCCCAGTGGCCCGTCGTCGCTCAGACCGACACGACGCGCGGGGGCCTCTACGTCTCGCCGCTCGCCCCCAAACCCTTCGCCGAGCCGGTTCTGAGCGCCGGAACGGCCCCGACCGCCGACGACCAGATCATCATCCCCGAGTCCACGGCCTCGTCCCTCTCGCTGAAGGTCGGCGACACTCTGAAAGTGCGCTCTGGATTCACCGAGGGCGATTACCGCACCCTCACCATTGTCGGCACCACGCGCTCGAACACGATCAGCATGGGCATTCCCGCCAGCTACGTGACCGACGGCGGTTTCTCCGCGATCTTTGGGAGCACCGCGTCTGGGCAGTTCATTGTCGCGACCAGTGGAGCGGATGCGGACAGCAACGAAAACCCTCCGGAGGCCACCCAGGACGAGTGGGTGGCGAAGGCGAACTCCGCGCTCAGCGACATTTCGGGCGTGAGCGTGACCAGCGTGCGCGCGGCGATCACGAAGGACCTGGATCAGGCGCGCCTGGGGGCATCGGTGACGACGGGGATCATGCTGATCTTCCCGGCGATCGCGGCGCTCGTGGCCTCTATCGTCGTCTCCTCGACCTTCCGCGTCGTGCTCACGCAGCGCACCCGCGAGCTGGCGCTGCTGCGCACGCTTGGGGCGACCAGGCGTCAGGTCCGCTCGCTCGTGACCCGCGAGGCCTTCGCGATCGGAGCGATCTCGTCGGCGATTGGCGTCGTGGTCGGCTGGCTGATTGGCGCGCTCGCGGTGGTGGAAAGCGGCCTGGGCACTAGCCTCTCCGAGGTCTTGGTCGGGGTCTCCGTCTGGCAGCTTGCCCTCACGTGGCTGGGTGCGACCCTGTTCACGACTCTGGTTGGTGTCTTCCCGGCGCGCGCGGCCTCCCGCGTCGCCCCCATCGCGGCCCTCGCGCCCGTGAACGAGGCCGGGGCTGGGTCCCGGAAGAAGCACACCCTGCGCTTCATCCTCGGAGTCCTTGTCGCTGCGTCGGGTAGCGCGCTCGTTGCGTACGCGTGGCGCTTGGATAGTGCCAGCCAGAAGTTCATGCTGTCCTTCGGCGGAGCGCTCGTGGCCCTTCTCGGTGCGGTGGTTGCGGTCTCCGTCCTGCTGCCCGCTCTTACTCGGGCGTTCGGCGTGGTCTTCCCTGGCATGCTGTCCGCCATGGCCCGTGAGAACACGATGCGCAACCCCGGTCGCACCTCCGCGACTGGCTCGGCGATCCTCATCGGTGTGACCCTCGTCGTCACCATCATGGTGGGTGCGGCCTCCGTGCGCACTACCCTGACGAATGCCGTGAATGACGCCCGTCCCTTCGATCTCATTGCTGTGTCCACGACCGGGGAACTCACCGACGATCAGCAGGCCGCCATCGCGTCCACCGACGGCGTCGCCGCCACCGTTGCCCAGTACGCCGCCCCCGGCGTCCTGACCCTGACGCCGAGCGCCTCCGCCTTCGAACCCGCAGAGGGTAGCGGCGCGGTGGACCCTGGCATGACGTTGCCCGTCATGATCACCGGTGAACCCGACTACACGGGCGTCACTCACTCGACCGTCACTCAGATGGGCGATGATGAGGTGCGCGTCGGCGACAAGGCCCTGGCCGGGCAGATGCTGCGCCTGTGTGCTGACACATGCACGGACCTGAGCGCCGCGTACGACAAGGACCTCAGCGCCGGGGATACCCGGGTCTCCGAGAAGACCCTGCGGTCCATCGTGACTTCACCCGCGCGGCAGGCGCTCATTATTAAGCTGGCCGATGAGGCCGACGTCGAGGCTGTCCAGAGCGCGCTGCTCAAGGACTCGCAGCTCAGCATCAACGGCTCCGCCCTGGAGCGCCAGATGTACACGAAGGTCATTGACCAGATGATGATGGTCCTCGTCGGACTGCTCGGTGTGTCCGTCGTCGTGTCCCTGGTCGGCGTCGCCAACACCCTGTCCCTGTCGGTGGCCGAACGCACCCGCGAGAACGGTCTGCTGCGCGCGCTGGGCCTGACGCGACGCCAGATGAAGAGCCTCCTCGCCCTTGAGGCGCTGTTCCTGTCCCTGACCGGTGCGTTGATCGGTGTTGGCCTGGGCATCGCCTTCGGGTGGGTCGGCATCATGAGCCTGCCCATCGTCGGGGCGACGCCCGTGATGAGTGTGCCGTGGCTGCAGCTGGTCGGCGTGTGCGCCGTAGCGATTGTCTCCGCTCTGGTCGCCTCGTGGCTGCCGGGACGTCGGGCCGCGAAGGTTAGTCCCTCCGAGGCACTGGCGACCGAGTGAGTGCCGGTTGAATGACGGGTGGGGCGCTGTGGGTATGATCCACAGCGCCCCGCCCGCGTCAGCGTGCGCTTCGCGTCAGCGTGTGATCCTCCTGCGGGCCGCGCGGGTCGCCAGCGCGGAGGCGATCAGGGCCGCCGAGGCAGCCAGGTACGGGTACAGTCCCGGCCCACCCGAATAAGGCAGGGTCGGGGCCTCCCTGTCGGCGACCATGATCGTGGCCGTGAACTTGCCGTCGATGATCATGCCCTGCACGTCCAACGTCAGGTCGTTGTAGCCGGAGTTGTAGACCTGGACGGAGGCCTTCGTCCACTTGTTCTGGTCGAAGATCTCGGTGTCGGGCATGACGTTCGTGCCTGTTCCGTCGGCCAACTGCGCGCTCAGCGTGAAGCCGATTGGCTGGGGCAGGAGCAGGTGGCCGTCGGGGGCCTTCGTCTCGACCAGCCAGTACTTCTTATCCGTCGCCAGCGTCGTCACCTTCCAGTAGTACGGGAAGTCGCCGGTGTTCGACGCATTCAGCGTCAGGACCGGGGTGGCCGACCCGTTGACGCGTGGGTCCACGTCGTAGATTGCGAACTCGGACCCGGCGAGCGGGTAGTAGGAGTAGCCCTGCGCGTCCATGTACTCGTTGGCGATCTCGGGCCACTGGAGGTTCGTGAACTGGCGGCCGGCCTTCGCGATGATGACCGTGCGCACGCGGACCGGGCCGCACACCTTGTTGTTATCTGAGCCGTCCGAATCGCGATCCGACGCGGCGATCACCTCGCTGTAGAGGCCGTACCCCGAGCGTGGAGCCCCCAGGTAGCGGCACGAGAAGCGCGACTCGTCGACGGTCGGTGCCTCCGAGCGCGTCACGTTTATGCGCACCCAGTACTCGCGCGACGAGTTCGCGGGCAGCGGGTCGCCGCCGGTAATCTGGTAACGCCCGCCCGCGCCGCTCAGCTCGGTCGCGGCGTCCAGGCCGTCCTGTGTGGCGGCCACGCGCACCGAGTTGATGGTCAGACCCGAGGGGAAGCCCGGCGCGACCTGCAAGGCCCCCGTGTCCGAGTCCAGCGATCCGCTGTTCGTGGCCGTCACCTTGTAATCCACGTCGAAGGTCACGGACCCGTTCTCGCCTCCGTTCGCCACGAGTTCCTGTTTGACGCTCACGTCCGCGCTCTTCGCGTGGTTCGTGAACGTGCAGTCAATCGTCTGCGCGGCCGCGCTCGCCACCGCCCCGACGCGCGCGAAATTCACGCTCTTCGTGTCGGTGTCCACGGTCGCTGCCACGTCCTCGCCCGCGCCATTCACGCACGAGATCGACTCAAGCGTCCACTCGTCGTCCGGCGCGTCCGGGCTGGTCACGCCGCTTTCCGTGATCGTGAAGTCCGAGTGCCCCACCAGGAACGCCTGGTACGAGGCCATGGACCCCTTCTTGTCTGCGCCGACCCCGGTGGGGGTGATGGTCTGGTTGAAGGAGCCGTCCTGGACCCAGCCGGACACCGCCGTGCCGTCCGGTGTCGTCGACGAGGCCGTGGCACCGGCCGGCGCGTCAACCGCGTCCCGGGTCGCCGTGGAGGTGAAGGTCGCCGACGGCTGGGTCGCGTACGTGCGGCCGCCGTCCGTGGTGATGACCTTGTGGATGCGCACGTAGCGCTCTTGCGTGATCGAGGCGTACAGGCACGCGAAGCTCATGTTGAGTTCCGGTGTGCTCATGGACGTGACGGGCTGCGCGCCCTCCGGGGGAGCGGCCGGGCACGAGGCGCTGCGGCCGTTGTCCGTGAAGCCCCAGATCGTCATGCGGTAGCGGATCCCGTCCTTCTCCCACACCGTGTCGGGCAGTGTGGAGGTGGAGATGGAGACCGTGTCGTTTGAGGCCGGGGTGCGCAGGGAGATATCGACGGCGTCCGGCCAGTCGTTCTCCGCGCGCTGCGCTTTCGCCCAGCCCGCGGTCTGGTTGATGTGGCCCTTCTGTCCCTTGTTGTACAGGTCGTGCGTGCCGTTGCCAGCGCCGACGTGCTGGGCGCACACGGTCTTACCTGTCAGCCACTGGTCGGTATTGCGGCCCTCCGGGTTGTAGAGGCGTGCCGGACCCGTGAACTTGCCCCTGATCTTGCGGCGGCTACCGTTCGCGGCCACCGATCCGTCAGGGTTCGTGTCGCACACGCTGTTGGCGACGATGGTGTAGGCACCGCCCGCGCGCGGCACGACCGTCGTCTCCGTGTCGTCCTGGGACTCCTCGATGTCCCACGGGATCGCCCCCTGCATGGCGAAACCGTCGCCCTGGATGCGCAGGTTCAGGTCCCCGTGGAAATACCGCTGCTGGCCAATATCGGTCAGCGTTTTCTGGTTCCTGCCCGTGCCTCGTTCCAAGTTGTTGAAAATCGGCAGGTTGTTGTTGCGCAGCGTGCCCAGCAGGAATGGCTGTCCGGCCGCGACCGTGCCCGGCGAGGCCGGCTGGAAGCCCATCGCCGTCTGCTTCCACGGCGCGATCTTGCCCTGGACTGTCGTCTCGTTGTTGTAGAAAATGATGCCGTTCTCCTCCGGGTTTTCACCCCACGGCAGCGAGCGCGTGGTGTAGCTCCAGTACCCCTGAGACGCCAGGGAGGATTCCAGCCACTGGGCCCGCTTCCAGCCCGTCCCGTCCTGCAGCGAGCCGCCTGGCCACGGCCCCCACTGGTCCAGGGGTTTCACCCAGCCGTCGCGCGACCACATGTTTGGGCGGTTCGTCTCCATGTAGGCGTATCGGTCCACCTGGTTGCGTGTGTCTTCGACCGTGCCGTAGTAGACCAGGCGGCGGAAGTTGTAGTCCCACACGCCCGGCTCGTCACTGGGGTCAATGAACGGGTACGTGCGCTCCGTCGGAGAATTATTGACGACCGAATCCGTGAAAATCGAGGCCACGTTCGTGATCGTGAAGGTCGCTGCACCCTCGGGTTCCTGGGCTGCCTGTGCGGGCTGCGCGGTGGGGGTCGTGACCGCGAGGCCTCCCACCGCCATCACCGCCGCGCACGTTCCGGCCATGACGCGCAGGAATCGCGGCGCGCGGTGGTGTACGTGGGTACCGGCATCGTTCCCTGCCGGGGTGCCCGCCGTGGGGGTGGTGCCCCGCGAGGCGTTTCGGTCGTGTGTATCTGTCAGTTCCATGCCTACTCCGTCGCGGCGGGTCATTGTGCCCGCTGGTTATCGCCAAACTAACTGATGACAATGCTATCTGTGCCGGTGGGCACCTGCAAACATTTGTCACAGCAGGGTGGTTTTTGGAGTAATCGGATAGTCAGGAGTCGCAGTAAAACCAGTATTATCGGGCTATTTCTATGCGTTTGTGGGATGTGTTACATGTTTGACATGTGGAGTGCTCAGCATCCCATCGGGGGAGTGTTGGAGGCTTGTCAGTAGTGCTTGTGACCCTCGAGCCTGGTCGGTCGGCTAGCACTCGACGACGTTGACGGCCAGGCCGCCCTCCGAGGTCTCCTTGTACTTCGAGAGCATGTCGTTGCCGGTCTGGCGCATCGTCTCGATGACGACGTCCAGGCTCACCATGTGTCGCCCGTCGCCCCACAGCGCCATGCGCGCGGCGTTGATCGCCTTGACGGCCGCGATCGCGTTGCGCTCGATGCACGGCACCTGCACGAGGCCCGCCACCGGGTCACAGGTCAGCCCCAGCGAGTGCTCCATCGCGATCTCGGCCGCGTTCTCCACCTGCTGCGGGGTGCCGCCCAGCGCCTGGGCCAGGCCGGCCGCCGCCATCGCCGAGGCCGACCCGACCTCGCCCTGGCAGCCGACCTCGGCACCCGCGATGGACGCGTTCGTCTTGATCAGCGCGCCGATAGCCGTGGCGGCCAGCAGGAACTCGTGCACGAGGGCTCGGCGGCGCGCCGCGCACTCCTCCACGGACGAGGCCGTGGCCTCGTCGCCGGAATCCGTGCACCCCGCCAGCGAGTCGGCAGAAGGACTGGGCGTCATGCGAATGTGGCGCAGCGGCTGGACCGCCCCGTCCTCCGTGGCAGGACCCGCCGCCACGCCAGGCACCGAACCCGTCTCCGGGCAGTGCGTCACCAGGTAACCCAAGACCGCCGGGATCACGCCCGCCGCACCGTTCGTTGGTGCCGTCACCACGCGGTGGCCGGCCGCATTCTCCTCGTTCACAGCCAAGGCGAACAGGTTGACCCAATCCATCGCTCGCATGGGATCCGCCGTCGTCGACGCCCACGCAGCGCCCGCCGCGCGGCGAGCGCTTGAGTCGGCCCCGGCCTCGTCCATCGACTCCACGGGCGATGCGGGGATGCCCGTCAAGCGCTGGGCGAGTTTTCCGGCGAGCGCGCGGGCGCGGCGCGGCACATCCAAGCCGCCCGGGAGGATGCCTGCCGCCGACGTGCCCGCGTCCACGCAGTCGAACATCGTGTCCGCAATGCGATCCAGGTAGGCGTTGAGCGTGTCGCGCGGACGCACCGCCTCCTCATTCGTGCGTACGAGGTCCGCGATGCTCAGGCCAGCCTCGTCGCACTGGGCGAGCAGCTGCGCCGCCGACGCGAAGGGGTGCGGTGCCGGAATGTCGATGCCGACGCCGGCCTGGCTGGAGGCGAGAGAGGAGACCTCGGGATTCTGCGGGTCGTCGTTCGTCTGCAGCATGACGAAGCCACCGCCTACCGAGTAATAGGTGCGCTGGAGGATGACGTCGCCGTCCTGGCCGGTGGCCGTGAGCGTCAGCGCGTTCACGTGATAGGGGAGGACCGTGCGTGGGACGAAGCGGATGTCTTCGGCGATGTTCAGGGGAATGCGCGTGCCGCTCGGCAGTGTGAGTGTACCCGTGCGCGCCAGTGTCGGCAGAATCGCCTCCACCGTGTCGATATCCACCGTCTCCGGGTCATAACCCGCCAAACCCAGGAGGACCGCGCGGTCCGTTGAGTGGCCTCGGCCCGTTGCGCCCAGCGAGCCGAACAGGTCAATCGTGATGTGCGACGGCGGCGTCAGCGCCGTCAGCTCCGTCGTGAACGCCAGTCCCGCGCGCATCGGCCCCACCGTATGCGACGACGATGGCCCGATACCGATGCGGAACATGTCGAACACCGACAGCGGGTGCGGCGCATCGTGCGCGGCGACCTCACCCGAGACGATAGCGGCGGGCGTGGGACGCGACGGGTCGTAAGCGGTAACGGGCGCGCCAAGCGCGACGGGGCGAAGATCCATGCGCCCTATTGTGCAGGTGCTCGGCTCTTCGTGCGTGACGAGGCCGGGGTGGGGAGAGTGAGAAGGTAGTGAGTGGGAGGTGGAGGGGCAGTGAGTGGGAGGTGGAGGGCGGTGTATGTGCGATGCAGTGTGGGCATCCAGGGCCTTCGGGAGTGGGGTGACGGGGCGTGCGGCACTGTTTGTGCGAGGGTGTCAAGTTGCATCTAGTTCCGCATTTTGATTTGTTGCCAGCCGTTAAAAATGGCAAAGCAACGACGTATATCGCGCCGATTTAAATTGATACCATCTGGTAAAACGGCAAACTCCTGCGGAAATAGACCTTGACTGTTATTCTGTAACGTAAGCCACGAGGAAGGTAGTGAAAATCGGGTTGCATTTTTCAGTAACCGCGTCGTAGGCTGGGTGTCATCAAGGTTGTGGAAAAACTGAACCGAACATCCCACCGGCACCACAGCGAAGCAAGGGACCTGAGGAGAATGATCAATGGGAACGAGTCGAGCGCGCGCAGGACACGCGCGGCACACGCGAACAGGGTTCCTGACCCGCGCACTGGCCGCGCTGGCCGTCGCTGCTACCGCCGCCGGAACGATTGTCGCCACCCAGGTCACCACCCCCGAGGCGGCCCAGGCCGCCCAGGAGCCCGCTGCCGCCGGTATCGAGGTTGGCCAGGTCTACGTCAAGATGGGAAAGGGTGTCACCAACGACACGGCGACATCGACGACCCCTGCGTACAACAACTTCATCCGCTACGGCATCGTGACGGGCATGTCGAGGAACCGTATCAAGAGCGACGACAACATGCTCGGTACGTGGCTTGGCGGCAACTACGCGACTGCGAATGACGCGTGGACCTACATCGCCCGTGGTGCCCCGTGGAAGTGGGATGATCAGACGAACAACACTGGCACCGGTGATACGCAGGCTTCCAAGGACTGGATGCAGCAGCACTACGACCTGTGGAAGAACGGCGGAGATAAGACGATCTGGGTGGATGGCCAGTCGGCCATCGGCTTCAAGCCGAACAACCCGGGCACCGTTCAGCCGGGCGAGACCTTCCTGATCGGCGAGATCCGCCACAACAACCTGCCTATCCAGGGTATGAGCCCGGTGCAGCACTTCCTGCACTCGTCGCTGTGGCTTCAGTTCCTCAACCTGTTCCCCAACGATCAGGGCGAGGAGTACCCCTTCGTCAACGAGGAAACCTCGAACACCCTGGCGACCACGATCCTGTACCGCAAGGGTGGTGCCTACGTGAAGACTGAGGCGCAGCGTGGCACGGGTACGTGCTCGACATACTTCGGCATTAACGGCTGGCCTGCGAATCAGCAACTCAACGGAAAGTGGCCTCGTGACCTAGTCCTCGATGGGTCGTATGGTGTGCCCAAGTACACGGCCAATGGCGAGTTCATTGGTCCCGCCTACGAGCCGGACCTCGTCGATGCGAGCGATCCCTCAAAGGGCTACGTCAATAAGTCTGAAAGTTCGTCCGGACGCATGTACTGCGTCAAGTACGTGGGTGAGGGTAACGGCGACTACGACCTATACAGCCAGTACTACAATGCTGGCGCGGGTCAGCCCTATAGCACGCTGAACCCCAACGCTCCTGCGATTCTCCCGCGCGAGTGGCCCGGCGCCAAGGGCAATGTCAACCAGGCACCCTACGTGGCCGACACGATCAAGCTGAACAAGACGGTTTCCACTCGTACTTTCGAAAAGAACGGTCGAACCTACCGCCTGAGCATTTGGGGTTTCGTCCCGAATGGATCGACGCTGGTCACCTCGGACAACATCAATAACGTTCCGTCGGCAACATGTCCAACGAGTGTCCCCGAGGATACCCCGCGTACGAACACCTTCGTCGCGCAGGAACTCTCGGTCAACTACGGCTGCCTCTACGGCGTCATCACCGAGGAACGAAGCGTGCGCATCGTGAAGTCCGTCGAGGACCCCTCGAACATGTACCCAACGATCCCCGCCGCTAACTTCACGGTGACCACGGGCTCCACCTGGGCGGACAACACTGACCGCACCCCGGCGACGACCGGCACCGTGACCGTCACGAAGCCCACGGCCTCGTCCGCCCCGGCCAAGACCTCGTACATCTCCGCAACCGACCCGGTCGCGAGCCTGACCCCCACCGGCTTCGGTGCGGCAAACGCAAAGTACGACTCGACCTTCATCCCCTTCGAAGTCGGTAACTCCGACTTCACCATCACGGAGAAGGACATCAGCACCGGCGGCGAGGACAAGTGGAACCTCAAGGACATCCAATGTGTCAACGGCATCGGTGAAGACGTCGCCGTGACCAAGACCGAGCGCGGCATCAACTTCAAGAACGTCGGCGGCGCAGCGTCCAACGAGGCAGCCCCCATCACCTGTACGTTCGTCAACGAGTATCAGTCCCCCGACTTGCGCGTCGCGAAGACCATCGAGGCGAACGGCGGTGCGAATGGCGCCACGAGCTTCACCGTGGACTACAAGATCGTTGCCACCAACGACGGCACGCTCGCCGCCAACACCGGCAAGCTCACCGACAAGCCCGACTTCGCGAAGGGCCTGGAGATCCAGTCCGCGAAGATCGCCGAGACCCAGGCGGGCCTGGACACCGCGTCCGACGCCACCGCCACGAACGGCGTCTACACGCTGACGGACGGCGTCGAGCTGGCTGCCGGAGCCTCCAAGGAATACTGGATCCGCTTCGCGGTCACCCGTAACCCCGCGGCAACCGGCTACAACGAGGCCGACCTGGCCTGTTCCGTCGATGGAAATGGTGTACGCGTCCCCGGCAAGGGCCTCTTCAACGAGGTTTTGGTCGACGACCGTAAGGACAGCGACGGCGACTACAACAACAAGGATTGTGGCCCGACCGTCCCCCACGACTTCGTCGTGCTCAAGGCCGGCACCCAGAACACGGGCACCACGTTCACCGACCCGACGAACCAGTACACCTACGGCGACAACAACGACGCGATGTACCCCCTCAAGGGCGCAGAGTTCGCGATCTACAACGCCAACCCCAACACGGACGCCAACGCCACCGCGGTCAAGACCCTGACCCAGGCCACCGCGACCGACGGATACTACTGGAGCGTGGGCGACCTCAATATCGACACCCCCTACTGGCTGGTCGAAACCAAGGCCCCCGCAGGACACTCCCTCCTGCCCCAGCCCCTCGAGTTCAAGCTGACGACCGCCCGAGCCGACGGCTCCGGAACGACGGTTGAACTCGCGGCCGACGCAACCGACTCGGCCAAGTGGGCAAAGGGTGCCGCCCAGGCCTTCTCCTCCGAACTGAACACTGACTCCGTGGAGCAGGGCTTCGTCATCGACGGCACCAACAAGGCCACCCTGGTCGTCAAGGACACCGAGGTTGGCGAGCTGCCCAAGGCCGGCAGCACCGGAATCTTCCCCTACATCGGCGTCGCAACGGCGCTCATGTGCGGGGCGATGGTGATGACCGTGGTCACCACCAAGAGGCGCAAGGCATACGCCTGAGCCACCCATGAGGTCCCGTGACCACGGCGACCCACCATCAGAAAAAACTCCCGAAATCACACACACAGGAGAAAGAAAACCTATGAGCACCACGAAGACCCGCCGCAGCCTGAGCCTGCTCGCAGCCTTCGCCGTCGCCGCTGGCGCGCTGGCCCTGCCCGCCGCCACCTCCGCGACGCAGGCCGCCCCCGCCTTCGGCCTCGCTGCCACGACCGAGCGCGCCCCCTCGCTGGTCGACCTCGACGCCACCAGGACCGGTTCTATCACCATCCACAAGCTGGTGAAGGACGACACCAACGGCACGACCGCTGGCAACGGCCTCGAGGACGCCACCGCCACCGGCACGCCCCTGGACGGCGCGACCTTCACCGTCGAGAAGCTGACCAACGTCGACCTCACCACGCAGGCCGGCTGGGAGAAGCTCGCTGGCTACAACGGCAACGTTGACACCGCGAAGGCTGACGGCACCGACGCGGCCATCACGAAGACCACCGCCGGTGGCGGCCTGGCTGTCTTCGACGGCCTCACCGTCGGTGCCTACCTCGTGACCGAGACCGCGACGCCTCCCGGCTACGTCGGCTCCAAGCCCTTCATCATCACGGTGCCCATGACGCACCCGACCGACCTCAACAAGTGGGTCTACGACGTCCACGCCTACCCGAAGAACTCGAAGGCTAACATCGACAAGACCGTCAAGGACGATACCACCCCGGCCATCGGCTCCGAGATCTCCTACACCCTGAAGTCCGACGTGCCCGCCGCTGAGGCCCTCGACTACTACGATGTCGTCGACCAGTACGACAAGCGCGTCGAGCTGCCCGAAGCCGGCGTCACCCTGAAGATCGTCGACGGCAAGACCGGCGAGGTCGCCCTGGTCAAGGACACCGACTACAAGCTGATCTCCGCCGACGGCACCGACGGCAAGACCAAGTTCTGGACCGCCGAGTTCACCGCGGCCGGCCGCCAGAAGCTGCTCGACAACCGTAAGGACGACACCACCAAGGTCCAGATGGACCTGGTCGGCACTGTCAAGGACAAGGTGGAGAACGACGGTCTGTTCAAGAACAAGGCCATCCTGCTCCCCAACGCCCCCTCCAACGGCTGGACCCCCGGCTCCGGCACCGTTCCCCCGCCGGACTACCCGAACTCCGAGGTCGTCTCCAAGTTCGGCAAGGTGAAGATCACCAAGGTCTCCGCCAAGGACACCGCCGCCAAGCTTCAGGGTGCCGAGTTCGAGGTCTACCAGTGCACGCCTCAGTCCACCCCGACCGCGAACTTCGAGTCCGTCGACGCCACCCTCGACAAGAAGCTGAGCCCCGCCGGCACGACCACCTACACGACCGACGCCAATGGTGAGGTCACCATCGACGGCCTGCGCAACAACGACTGGGAGAACAACGAAGCCGTCACCAACCCCGGCTGGTACTGCCTCGTCGAGACCAAGGCCCCCGAGGGCTTCGAGCTCCAGACCCGCCCGATCGCCTTCCAGGTCCTGCAGACCAACTCCACCGCTGACAACGAATACACCCTCGCGACGACCGTCAAGGACGTCCCCACGAACGGTGGCTTCAACCTGCCGCTGACCGGTGCTGCCGGCGTCGGCGTCCTGATCGGTGCTGGTGCCCTCCTCGTGGGCGGCTCCGGTGCGATCGCGCTGGCCAACAAGCGCCGCAAGGAGCAGGCCGACGCCTGATCCTCGCTAGCTAGCGACACACAGGGGGGTGTGGACCCGCAGGTCCGCACCCCCCTCGCGTTGCCCGCAACCCGCCCACAGCGGTACTACCCTGTAACCAGACAAACTGCCCCGGCCTCGGCAATGAACGGAGAAAGCGTGAGCACCCAAGCGCCCGACAAGAAGAAGGTACCCCTCAAGCGGCGTCTCCTGACCATCGCGCCCCCCATCCTGCTGCTCGCCGGCATCCTGGTCCTCCTGTACCCGGTCTTCGCGACCCAGTACAACAACTATCGCCAGGAATCCATCGCCTCCCAATTCAGCGCCGTCGCCGAAGATGCCGGCCCCGACGCCGTCGCCGAAAACCTGCGCCGCGCCGACGAGTACAACGCCAACGCTGCCGAGTCACCGATCCTCGACCCCTGGCTGGACGCGCAGCGCCCTGGCACCGAGGCCTACCAGGAATACCTGAGTCAACTCAACATCAACGACGTCATGGCCACCGTCAAGATCCCCGCCATCAACGTCAACCTGCCCATCTATCACGGCACCGAAAGCGCGACCCTCGACAAGGGCATCGGCCACCTCTTCGGCACCGCCCTGCCCGTTGGCGGCGAGTCCACGCACACCGTCCTCACCGGACACACAGGCCTGGGCACCGCCACCATGTTCGACCAGCTCACGAGCCTCAAAGAAGGCGACGTCTTCTACATCGAAGTCCCCGGCCGTCACCTCAAATACCAAATCAACGACATCCGCGTCGTCCTGCCCAACGAGACCGAAACCCTCAACAAGGTCGCAGGCAAGGACCTGGCCACCCTCATCACCTGCACGCCCTACGGCGTCAACACCCACCGCCTCCTGGTCACCGGAGAGCGTGTCCCCATGGACGAAGAAACCGTCGCCGCCGAATCAGCTCAGGTCAAGGGAACCGTCCTGCGCCCGTGGATGATTGCTATCCTCATCGCCGTCGCCATCATCCTCCTAGTCTCCGCCATCGTCTGGGCGCGCTCGCGCAAGCGCCGCACCGAAGAACCCGCGCAGATCGACGAGGCCGTGGCTGGCACGGGTGCAGCGGGCAATGCTGCGGGTGCCGCTTCGGTTGGTGGGGATGCCTCGGGCGTTGCTTCGGTTGGTGGGGCTGCCTCGGCTGGTCGGGCTCCCGCCGCCGTGCCCGACCTGCTGACCTCCGCCGACCAGATCACCGACGACGAGATCAACGCGGGGCGCACTGCGGCCCTGCGCAAGATGCTGGAGGAACGCGGCCGAGAATAAGGGACTGCCTTCTCTCTCAGGGCCGGTCAGGTGACCCTGAGGGGACACATGGCCCACTCCTCCACGCAGCGAGGAACCCTCCTTTCGCGGCGTCCCACGGGCCGCGCAAGATGCGTAAGCGCGCGAGTGTGAGCGACCAAGCTCACCCGCGCGCTTGCGCGTATCTACATTCAAGCCATTCAGTAACTGTGAAATGACCTGAAGCCTACGCACAGAACCTGCCCCGCGCCAGCCCCGCACTGAGTGCGAGGAGCAGGCCCCGACCTCGTCCCACCCACACCCCAAGGAGCACCCCACGGGCGAGGCGAGCGAGACCCGAGGATGCCTCGTCGCCTACCATGGACGCATGAACCTCAGCTTCCCCGAGCGCATCCGCATCGACGCCATCATCCAAGCCGCCATGGACATGGAGGCCGCGCCCCTCCTGCACGCACTCACGCCCATCGGCGACGACGAAACCCCGCAGGCCCTGCTGGCCGGCACTCACAAGACGCAGCGCTACGCGCTCGGCGAACTCGACGGGAAAACCGTCCTCGTCGTCACCTCCGGCATCGGCCTGGCCAACGCCGCCTCCGCCACCGCGCGCGCCCTCACCCTCGTCGACGCACCCATCGTCATCGCCGCCGGCACCACCGGCGGACTCGCCCGCGACATCAACGTCGGCGACATCGCCGCCGGCACCACCGCCATCTACGGGCAAGCCGACGCCACCGCCTTCGGCTACGCCATGGGCCAAGTCCCCCAAATGCCCGTTGACTACACCACCTCCGACGCCGCCGTCGCACGCCTGGCCGAGCTACCCGCGCTGATCACCCACGCCGTGCGCGAAGGCCGCATCGTCTCCTCCGACTCCTTCTGCACCGAGCAAGTCGCCGACCCCATGCGCGAACGCTTCCCCGACGCCATCGGCGCCGACATGGAAACCTGTGCCATGGCCCAAGTCTGCTGGTCCTCCAGCGTCGACTGGATCAGCCTGCGCGCTGTCTCCGACCTGTGCGGACCCGGCGCCAACCAGGCCTTCCACATGGACGGGCAGCGCGCCGCCGGCCACAGCGCCGAAGCCGTGCGCGCCTACCTGACGCTGTTGTAAAGAGGGCTTGCGGGCTTCCCACCGCCGCAAGGAAACGGGGACGGGCGGCCGCGCCCAGGCCTCGTCCCACCACCCGCCCCAGAAGGAAACCGACCATGACCCAGCCCCGACCCGCCCGCGTCCTCATGGTGTGCACCGGCAACATCTGCCGCTCGACGATGGCGCACGCGATCCTCCAGCAGGAAGCCGCGCGCGTCGGCGTGGACATCGTCGTCGACAGCGCTGGCGTCTCCGACGAAGAGCAGGGCAACCCCATCGACCGTCGCGCCGCCCGCGTCCTGCGCGACGCCGGGTACGCCGTGCCTGACCACCGCGCGCGCCAGATCCGTGCCGCCGAGCTGGGGGAGTGGGACCTGATCCTCGCCATGACTTCGCGGCACCTGAGCGTCCTGGAGCGCCTCGCTGATCGCGCGGGGGTCGAACACGAGGGCGCACCTGCGTCTGCGGAGGACCTGGGCGCGGGGCCACGCATCTGCCTGTACCGCGACCTGGATCCCGCGGGCAGCGGCGACGTGCCCGACCCGTGGTACGGCGGGCACCAGGACTTCCTGGACACTCTTGAGGTCATCGAGCGGGTCACGCCGACGATCATCGCCCTGGCTCGCTGAGCGGCGGCGGGCGCGGGAGTCCTGCGTCATGAGCTGCGTGCGCGAGGCCGTGGCTGTGCTTGTCGGCATGTGTTCGCGGATAGGTTGTGGGCACGCGGATAGGCTAATAACCTATCCGCAAGCGCGTCACCTATCCGCGTCGCGTCGCGGCGGTAGGGTGCAGCACGCGGGCGGCCACCCCTCGGTAGCCGCCCACGTGGATGCTGGTGAGCTGTTCGCTGCGCCGCTTACTGCAACGCCCCGATAGGACTGTTCAGTCCGGAAGAGCTGCCCCGGCCTCGGCGAGGAGGGCGCGGATCTGGTCTTCGACGCCTTTGGTGCCGCGGCCGACCTCGCGCAGCTGGCCGTCGGCACCCGCAATGTAGTGCGTGGGCCAGGCGGTCGCGCCGTAGGTTTGGAACGCCGCCAAATCCGGGTCCAGCGCGACAGGGTACGTGATGCCCAGCTTCTCGATCGCGCCGCTCACCACGGAGGGGTCACGGTCGTGGGGCTGCTGCGGCGAGTGGACCCCGACCACGACCAGGCCGTAGTTCTTGTACTTCTCATAGATACGCTCAAGCTCGGGGATTTCACGCTGGCAGTTTGTGCACGAACTCGACCAGAAGTCCACGAGTGTCACCGTGCCGGTGGGCTGGCCGAGGGAGTTCATCCACTCGGAGGCGTTGATCTCGGGCAGAGTACCGCAGTCCTTGCTGGTGCCGCGGGCGCACTGGGCGAAGTCGCCGCGGGCCTCGACCTCGGTCTCGGGGTCGCAGGCACCGGTCTCGCACGCTTCGCCCGCATCCGCCTGGAGGGACGCCGTGTAGTCCGGGATCATGCGCTGCAGGGCGGCCGGCGCGTCGGTCGCGATGCCGATCGCCAGGGCGATCATGGCGACGCCGGCGGCGATGCGCAGGGGGCGCTGGCGGGACTTCAGGCTCGCGGCCACGCCCGACCCCGCCAGGGCCACGGCGAGCAGTGGGATCGACAGGCCGACCGCGAAGGAGACCGCCAGACCGATGATGCGCCACGTCACCTGGCCCGTGTTCGAGGCGACGATGACTGAGGCCAGTACCGGCCCCGCGCAGGGGACGAACGCTGCGCCGAGCACCAGGCCCAGGCCGAATCCTGCGCTGTCGCCCGTCGTACGGGGTGCCAGGCGCGCGAAGGGCCGCTCGAGGATCTCCATAACCTTCGGGATGATCATGCCGATGCCTACGGCCACGAGCAGCACGATACCCGCCCAGCGGATCGCCGTCTGCGGCAGGTGCAGCAGGCTCAGCAGCGCCGAACCCGCGACCGTGATCAGCATGAACGACGTGACGAGGCCGACGACGATCAGGAGGGGACGGCGAGCGACACTCGGGGAGTCATCGACCTTCTTCGCGGTGACAGCGGGGGAGGAGCCGCCCCCGCCCAGGCTCACGCCGGGCGCGACGCGGAAGAGGCCGGGATCGACGGCGTTGGTCGTGTTCTCAGAGGACGAGGCCGTGGTAGCATCCGCGGAATCCTTGCCACCCGCGGCACCGAGGAACAAAACGGGTAGGACAGGCAGGATGCACGGGGAAATACCCGTGACGAGGCCGCCAAGAAGACCAAGCAAGAGGAACATAGGTTCACCTTACTTGGTATAGGTGAGAAAAGCGCGCGACGTGACGGCTACACGCATGGACACGTCAGATGTGATGACTCGATACCACACGTCGCATGCAATTCCCCACGCGCATGTCGAACGCTCAAACAAGATCGTTGACATCATGCGGATTGTGAGGGGTTGTTGCACACCCCCAGGGGAATTGCGCGTTACATTACAGGGACAGCACCAGGTCCGCGCGGGCCTTCGTGCGCTCCACGAGCGCCATGTTCGCCGCGTCCACCGTTCGCACCCAGTGCGCCGCATCCGCGCGGTCGCGCCCAAAACTCATGTGCCGATCAATGAGGCGAGAGGCCAACTCCTCAAACGGCGTATCAATGTAGACGAGCATATCAACAAGCCCACGCACGTCCGCCCACCCGGGCAACTCCAACCCCAGGTAGTTCCCCTCCGTAATCACAACGCCGTCGACCTCAATGGCCAGGGATGCGGCGACGGGCTCGTGCAGGTCGCGCCGGTAATCGGGGGCCAGAACGATGCCGTCCGCGCGGCGCACACGCCCAAGCATTGCCACGTATCCGCCCACGTCAAAGGTATCGGGTGCGCCCTTATGGTCGGCCAGTCCGCGCTCAGCCAGCAGCGCGTTCGACATATGGAAGCCATCCATCGGCACCAGGCCTGCAACCGCAATGCCCGCCTCGGGCAGGGCGACCGCCAGCTGCGCCGCAATCGTGCTCTTCCCAGTCCCAGGCGGGCCAGTCAATCCCAGCACGCGCACGGGGTCGTCGCTGCGAGCGCGCTCAGCCACGGCCTCGACGATGCGCGTCGTGATCGACGAAGCCTGCGTGCCCACTTGCGCCTCGCTCACGGCTTAATGACGGGCAGAGTCGACCAGGGGAAGTTAATCCACTTGTCGGTGTGCGCCCACACGTAGTCCGGCTCGATGATGGAGACCGGCTTCTTGTAGATGACGGCGCTGCGGGCCTCCACGCGGACTGAGGCGGAGCCGTCCAGAGACAGGCCGTGCTCGTCGATGAGGTCCATAACCATCTTCAGGGTCTTGCCGGAGTCGGCGACGTCGTCGACAACGAGGACGCGCTTGCCGTCCATCGCGGAGACGTCCATGAGCGGGGGGAGAAGGACGGGTTCGGTGAGGGTTTCGCCGATGCCGGAGTAGAATTCGACGTTCATCGTGCCGATGGCCTTGACGTCCATCGCGTAGGCAATCGCGCCCGCAGGGATCAGGCCGCCGCGGGCGATGGCGACGATCAGGTCCGGGATCCAGCCGGATTCGACGATCTGCTGGGCGAGCTCACGGGAAGCGCCACCGAAGCCTTCCCAGGTGAGGACCTCGCGGTCGGGAGCGGTTGTGGCGTCGGGGCTGGCGATTGTACCCATGGCTTCCTTCTCTCGGGAGTTGTTGGGAACAAGGGTATCGCCGTCGGGCGTGTGTGTGCGCGCTTGCGCGCGCGTGGGCCTATGACGTGGGCAGATGCACGCCGCTGATCGAGGCGAGTTCTCGCTCGTAGGCGCGCCCGGGCGAGGCCGGGGTCCCGTGATGCTCCCACGTGAGGATCAGCGCGGGGTCGAAAAAGCGCGAACACAACCCGCACGAGGAGACGCGGCGAGGTGCCCGGTAGAGGTGGCGCTTGGCCCCGCAGCGCGGGCACGTGCCAACCCAGGGCGCGTCCGGTGCGGGTAGGGATGAGGACAGTCGAGCGGAATCCGGCGCGCCAAGGGCTCGGGCTGCCCGCTTCCACGCGGCGTCATGCCCGTGGGCGGGACCGACCAGGGCATGGGCGATCTCGTGCAGGATCACCCCCCGGATCGTGTCCTCGTCATACAGGTCGGTGAGCGGCCCGGACAGGCTGATCGTGCGCGCGCCGTGCGTGCAGGCTCCGGCCCGCCGCCTCGCGTTGTCGAAACGGAAACGCCAGCCGGTCAGCCCCGCGGCGTCCATCAGGGTGCGCGCGAGGGCGCGTGCGTCCTCCCGTTTCATCGTGCTCCTGCGAGCACGCCGAGGAGGCGCTTCATGGAGACCTTGTTGGGTGTTCCCAGGGTCTGGGCGAACATGGAGACGCGCAGCTCCTCGGCCATCCACCGCGCCTGCGTGAGCGCGGTGGCGGCGCGGGCCTTGTAGGGGCGACGCTCCAGGGCCTGCCGCGCGGCGGCGATGTCGGCCTCGGCCTGGTGGATGCGGTCCATGTCCTCCAGGTCGCGACCCAGCGCCCCCGGCGAGGAGGCGGCGCGCTCGATGCGCACGGCCCCGGCGCGCAGGTAGCGGGCCAGGTGCGGGAGCGCGAAGGCGGGAGTGGCCGACACGAAGCCCTCGTAGAGCAGTGTCTTTCCGTGGCGAGCGACGTCGCGCGTCGTTTCTTCCAGCGACGCCTGGGGGTGGGAGCGCACGGCGGCGTCGGCCTCGGCGCTGGCTTCCAGGGCTCGCACGACGTGGGAGAGGATCTGGTAGACGCGGTCCTCGTGCGCGTCGCGCGCGGCCGCCACGAGGGTCTCGAAGGCCTCGGGGTCGCGCACGTCGGCGGGGGTGCTTAGCTCGTCGACGAGGGATAGGGCCGAGGCCAGCTGCGCGTCCGCGACCAGGGCCGCCGTGTCCGCGTAGGGGGAGGCCGCCAGCATGAGGGCCTCGCGGCCCGTCCAGCGCGTGGTCACGCGGTTCGTCGCCAAGGCGACGCGGGTAAGCAGCAGGCGGGCGAGGCCGGCGCGGTGCTCACGGTCGGCCTCGGCGGCGCTGGCCATGACGCGCACGCCCGCCGCCGGGGCCGCGGCGCTGCCCTGGGGGACCAGCGCGGGGAACGCCCGCAGCGTCATCGCGGACGAGGTCTGGGTGATCGAGCGAGGCAGGGTTGGCATCTCGGTGATGGCGTCCGCGTGGAAGGTGGGGTCCGGGGACGAGGCCTGGGCCGCGTCGCGGGGTCCGTTGCCCGTCGCGGTCGTGCCGCTCGTCGAGGTGGAGGGATTCTCCCCACTGTGTGATCCCGCGGAACTGTCGGTGGGGGAGGACGCTCCACTCGTGGTGCTGTTCGTGCCAGTGGTTGCGGAGCGCTTGCCTCCGCGTTCACGCTTGTTTCTGTGCGCCTGCTTCTCGCTGGCCTCCTCGAGGGCTGCGCGCACGGCTGTGCGCACCGCCTTGTTCGCATCGTGTGCGAGGGAACGCTGCAGGTAGGCCAGGTCCTTGCCCGCGCCCAGCTCCTTGCCCGACGCGTCGGTGACGACGAAGGTCATGCGCAGGTGATCGGGCAGGTGGGCGCGCGCGTGGGCGAGGTCCGCTTCGCTCAGGTCCACGCCGCGCAGGACGCGCATCGCGTGGGCGAGGGCATCCAGGACGGGGCCGTCGGTGAGCGCGCGGCGCGTGGGGGCAGCTGCGGTAGCGGTGCCGGGGGCATTGGTAGATGTGGCATCCGCACCGGTCGCGCCGGAAGCTGCGGCTCCCGCGTGACTCGCAGGGCTGGCGACCGGGTTGGGCGCGGTCGCCGGGTTCGTGCCTGGCTGCGCAGCCGCGCCCCTCGGGCCTGCACTGGTCGCGTCGCCCGCGCTCGCGGATGCCGAGGCCTGTTTCTTGGCGCCCTTCGTGGCGTTCTTCTTCGGCGAGTTGCGCGTCGACAGCTTGCCCGACGTCGCGCCCCACGCGGCCAGGCGGCCCATTGCTGCGTCCAGGCTCAGCGGGTCCGGCTCGTCGGACTGGGCGGTCTTCTTCCCGCCGCTCGCCCCGGTACCCGTTCGGGCTGGACCTGCGGGGTCGTCCGCTGACGCCGCCACGGCCTCGATCGGCTCGTCGCCCGCCTGCTCGATCCAGCGCGCGACCGACGCGGCCACGTCCGGCGCGGGGGCCAGCAGGCGGCGCACGCCCTTGGGCAGGGCGCGGATCGCCTCGGTCAGCAGGTCCTCGCGCATGCCCGGCACCAGCCAGTCCGTGCCCTTATCGCTGACGCGTTCGAGCACCTCGATTGGGATGTGCATCGACACGCCGTCGCGCGGGCTGCCCGGCGCGAACTCGTAGCTCAGCGTCAGAGACAGGTCGCCGCACTGCCACCGATCCGGGAAGCCGTCGCCGGAGGTCGCCTCGCGCGGCATCAGCAGGGACGCCGGGTAAATGAGTAGATCAGGATGAGAGCGGCGCTCGTCCTTCCACCAGCGGTTGAATGCCGCCGCGCTGGTGACGTGCTCGGGGATCAGGTCGTCGAAGAAACGGAAGCGAGCCTGCTCGTCCGCGACGAGGCCGTGGGTGCGGCTGCGGCGCTCAACCTCGCGCGCTTGCTCCACCAGGGCCTCGTTTCGGCGCTGGAAACCGTGCCTCTCCCTCCACTGGCCATCCACCAGGGCGTTGCGAATGAACATCTCGCGGGCCAGCTCGCGCGCCGTCGTCCCCTCGCGTGCGGCCGCCAGCTCCTCGAAATGACGCGGCTCAAACGACCCGGACGACAGGGGGTCCTTCGACGCCGACACCAAGCCGGCCGCCAGCGCCTCCAGCGACCCCGCGCGCGGAGCGTGAGAGCGCGAGGCGGCCACGGCCTCGTCGATGACGAGGTCACCCAAGCGACCCAGCAGCACCTCGCGGTCCGCCGCCAGCGTCAGCCCGTAGAGGGTCACGCGCTCGCGGACCATCGCCGCGCCCTTGCCGACCGACCAGAACGGCTCCGAATACGAGCGCTTGAGTAGGCCGCGCGCCGCCGGCTCCACCCACTCCGGGCGGATGCGGGCCACCGTGCGGGCGAACAGGCGCGAGGTCTCCACGAGTTCCGCGGTCATCACCCAGGCGGGGTGACCGCTCACGCCCGAGCCCGGCCAGATCGTGAAGTGCGTGCCGCGCGCGCCCTCGTAGTCGCGCTTCGTCTCGTCCCACGACCCCAGGTAGGACAGCAGGCCGACCAGCAGCGAGCGGTGCACCTGGTCCGCGTCCACGCTCGCCGGGCCCTGCCCGTAGGTCAGAACCGCGCGCACAGCCGCATCCTGCGCGCCGCCGAAGCGGGCGGCCTCCACGACGTCGCCCGTCGACGGCTCGCCCACAGGCCCCACGCCGATTCCGAGCGCGCGGGCCATCTGGCGCAGCTGGCCGACGACGTCGCGCCACTCGCGCCAGCGCAGGTAGTGGAAGAACTCTGCGCGGCACAAGCGCCGGAACGCCGACTCCGACAGGTCGCACGCCTGCACCGCCAGGTAGCGCCACAGGTTCAGGTAGGTGATGAAGTCCGAATGCGGGTCCGCCAGGCGCGCGTGCGAGGCGTCCGCCGTGCCCTGGTGCTCGGCCGGGCGCTCGCGCACGTCCTGGATCGACAGGGCCGCCACGATGACGAGGACCTCGGACGCGCAGCCCAAGCGCTCGGCCTCCAGCAGCATGCGCCCCAGGCGCGGGTCGATCGGCAGGCGTGCCAGGTCTCGGCCGATGCCGGTGAGCCTGTACTGGGACGAGGCCGGGGCAGCGTCCTCAGCACCGCTGTCCTGCGCGAGCGCGCCGATCTCCACGAGGAGGGCCACGCCATCGCGCACCGCCCGCCGATCCGGAGCATCCAGGAACGGGAAGTCCTCGACCGCGCCCAGGCCCAGGGACGCCATCTGCAAGATGACGCTGGCCAGCGACGTGCGCAGGATCTCGGGTTCCGTGAAACGCGGGCGTGAAACATAGTCGGCCTGGGAGAACAGGCGGATCGCCACGCCCTCGGCGACGCGGCCGCATCGGCCCGCGCGCTGGTTCGCGCTGGCCTGGCTGACCGGCTCGATCGGCAGGCGCTGCACCTTCGTCTTGTTGGAATAGCGGGAAATGCGCGCCAAACCCGGGTCGATGACGTAGCGGATGCCCGGCACTGTCAGCGACGTCTCCGCGACATTCGTCGCCAGGACCACGCGGCGCAGCCGGTGCGGCTCGAAGACGCGATGCTGCTCAGCTGCTGTTAGCCGCGCGTACAGGGGCAGGATCTCGATGTCCCCGGGGTGTGCGCCCTTGTCGTCTCCCGCGCGCCAGCCTCGTCCCTTCAGGTGATCGAGGAGGGCCGCCTCCGTGTCGCGGATGTCGCGCTCACCGGGCAGGAAAACCAGGATGTCGCCGTCGCCCTCCGCGCTCAGCTCGTCCACCGCGTGGCAGATCGCGGTCTCCACGTCGATGTCCTCGCCCATGCCGTAGCCGAGCGTCGCCAGCTCGTCGTCTGGGTCCTCCAGGACTAGCTGCATGGGGCCGGACTCGGTGACGTCAGTGGTCTCGATGACCTCGTCCGCCTGCTTTGACGAGGCCTCGGACGTGTATGACGAGGGTGTCGTCGGGCCGAGGGGGCGGTAGCGGATCTCGACCGGGTATGTGCGGCCCGAGACCTCGATGACCGGCGCCGGCTCGATCAGGCGACCCGAGCCGGGTGTGCCCTCCCACGTGCCGAAATGGCGCGCGAAACGGTCCGAATCGATCGTCGCCGACGTGATGATGACCTTCAGGTCCGGGCGTGCGGGAAGCAGGCGCGCCACGTACCCCAGGATGAAGTCGATGTTTAGGCTGCGTTCGTGGGCCTCGTCGATGATGAGCGTGTCGTAGCGGCGCAGCATCGGATCCGACTGGATCTCCGCCAGCAAGATGCCGTCCGTCATCAGCTTGACCAGGGTCGTGGGGCCGACCTCGTCCGTGAAACGCACCTGGTAGCCGACCACCTGGCAGGGTTCGCAGCCTACGGTCTGTCCCAGCTCGTTGGCGATGCGGTCCGCGACCGAACGCGCCGCGAGCCTGCGCGGTTGGGTGTGCCCGATCATGCCAGCCACGCCGCGGCCCAGCTGCATGCAGATCTTCGGCAGCTGCGTTGTCTTACCCGAGCCGGTCTCGCCCGACACGATGACCACCTGATGGTCGCGGATAGCGCGCGCGATCTCGTCGCGCCAGGCGCTCACCGGCAGGTCCGGGAATTCGATGACCGGGATCGCTGCGGCACGCTCGGCTAGCTGCTCCGGCGTGAAGGGCTTGAAGGGGCGCGCGTGCTCACGCTGCGGGCGGCGGCGGCTCTCGCGGCTGCGGGTTTCGCGGCTGTTGCCCCGGCGCTCCTGGCCCCGGCCCTCACGGTCCGCGCGGTTCTTGCCGGTGGTCCTGCCGAGGCCTCGGCCCGCCTGACGCGAACCCTGCGCGTGCTCGTCGGATGCCCGCTTCTCGGAACCGCGCGCGCCGCCCTGGCGTCGACGCGTGCCGTCGCGCCCGTTGGAGGGGCGACCCGCGTTGTGCGCGTGAGGGCCGCGCGCGTTGGACTCGGACGGAGGCATGGGGCGAGAGTCAGGCATGATAGTGCCAGTCTAGTCGCTGGCCAGAGGCGGATGCCGAGCGGCACCCAGCGCCCGCCCGTCGCTCCGTGGAGGATGCCGGTCAGATGGAGGGGACCTCGTCCTGCAGGTCCTCGTCGAAGCGCGTGAGCGGTGCCTCCAGGCGCAATTCCACCAGCGCGCGAGCCAGCGCGTCGATCTGCTCACCCTCATACAGGGCGTTTCTCCACGAGGCCGGGATGGCCTCGACCCCACAGTACGCGCCGCCGAGCTGCCCGTAGATTGCGGCGTTCGTATCCGCGTCCCCACCCAGGTTCGCGATGGCCAGGACGGCCTCATCGAAAGAACCGACATCGAGCAGGCCATGCACCGCGAGGCGCAAGCCGTGAATGATATAACCGCTGGTGTGTGCCTCCCACGAGGCGCGCTCGGTCGGGTCCGCGCTGATCACACGCGCGGCCACGTCGTCGAACGCCGCTCCCGTTGAGGCCCACGCGACGTCCACGATCCGCTCAGGCGCCCAGCCCAGTAGCGCGCCCACGAGGAGGGCGGCGAAGACCTCGGTGGCGGCCTCGGCCTCGGCAGAAAAATGCGTCTCGCGGGCGCTCAAGCCAGCGGTCGCAACAATCTCGCGGGGGTCGCGCGCCTCGAATCCGGCGATGACGACGGGTGCCAGGCGCATGATCGCGCCGTTGCCCGCGCTGGTCGTGCGCACCGCATCCACGGGCACGCGCGGGTTTGCGCGGAAGTCCCACAGGGCGCGCGACACCTGGTTGCCGATATCGAAACACACGCCCGTCGACGAGCGGTAGCCCTCCGAGTGCCAGCGCTCGTAGCGTTCCATCACGTCAAACGAATCGTAACGGCCCTGCGCCAGCAGCGAATCCGCCAGGCACAGCGCCATCGACGTGTCGTCCGTCCACTGGCATGGTTCGAGGCCGAAGACGCCTCCGCCGACCATGCCCGTGATCGGCTCGAAGGAACCCGCAGGTTGAAACTCGTTCGTCGTGCCCAGCGCGTCGCCAACCGCCAGGCCCACCAGTGCACCGCGCGCGCGAGAAAGAAAATCTACCATGCCCACAGTGTGCCACAGGCCGCACGCACCTGGGTCCATGCTTGCGTTGCCCGCCTCGCAAACGGCACCGATTTACACAGCGGAGGTTGTAGCCTACCTGTAAAATTGTAAGTGCTCCTATTCCCCTAGAGAAAGAGGTGAACAATGATGTCCGTGACAAAAGATGAGATATCCCCCGATGTTCTTCGACAGGTTGCCGATGAGGAAGCTATTCCCGTGCTCGAATACGATGAGCCGCTGCTCATTATTACGCTAGGGGACTGGGTGGACGATGAGTCTGACATTCCAGGAGGAGGAACCCGTCAGGGATACGGCTACAAACGGGAGTGGCTCGAGTCCTCCGTGCGCAAACAGCACTACCGAGAAATCGGTGAGTCTACTTGCTCGTGGTGGAAATTAAGTGAGGATTCGATTCAGCAAAAGGGCATTGAGTACGTTGTTGCCGCCTATCGTGGCGTCACGCGTGCCCTCTTCCGTATCAAGCCGGACACGTGGGAAGAGACGTTCGAGCCAGATGCCGATGACGGTCACGGGCGTCGTATTGGATGGCAATTTGACATCGTCGACTCCGGCGACATCTTCGATCAAGTCATCGGCGAACACGGGCACAGGGTAGAGCCCAGGCCGACACAAAATCAGCGTTACTGGCCGTGGTGACACGGCACCCTACGCGCTCTCGCGCGACAACCAGTCGCGCCAATATGACCGCGTGACGATACGGGAATGCTGGTCTGGGCCGCCTTGCGCATCCTCTGAGGTCAGGGGAAGCGCGAGGCGGCCCCGGCCTCGTCCCGTCCCGTCCCAGCCGGAGCGTCAGGACACCGACGTGCCGAATAGCAAGCCCAGCAGGTAGGTCACGCCCGCTGCGCCAAAGCCAACCAGGAGCTGACGCAGTGCGCGAGGCATCGGAGGCTGGCCCGACAGGATACCGACCACGCCGCCCGTGAACAGCAGGGCGACTCCGACAATCGCGGCCGCGACAATGATTGCGGTCAGGCCAGTCAATCCCAGAATGTAGGGAACCAGCGGGAAAAACGCGCCCGTCGCGAAGAAGCAGAATGACGACAGGGCCGCGTTCATGGGCGTACCCACCTGCTCGCCCGCGCCGTCCGACTCCTGGCCGCTCAGCGCGGCGCGCACGGCAATCGCGCCGGACTCGCCGGTCGCGGGCTTGGCGAGCTTTGCGAAAACCTGCGCGGCGTGCGCCTCGGCCTCCTCCTCGCTCTCGCCACGCGCGCGGAACACCAGGGCCAGCTCGTTGGCGTTCACGTCCAAGTCCGTGACTGCCTGATGTGCGTCCGGGTCCGGAATCGAGGCGTCCAGCAGCTCACGCTGACTGTGTACACTCACCCACTCGCCGGCCCCCATCGACAGTGCCCCCGCCAGCAGGCCCGATACACCCGTCAGGAGAACGGCGTGGGGCTCCATACCCGACGCCGCGACGCCCAGCACGAGAGCCAAGTTCGACACGAGGCCGTCGTTCGCCCCGAAAACCGCCGCGCGGAACGTGCCCGCCAGGGTCTCGCGGGACTTCGCAGCCAGGGACCGGATGACCTCGGCGTGAATATGCTCATCCGCCTGCATGTGTGCCGGCACATCGTCATCCACGTCGCGCGAAGACCGCTGCTCCGCGCGCTGAGCCATCGCCAGAATGAAAATCGTGCCAAAGAGGTGCGCCAATAGCGACGCCGTGCGCGTACGCAACGGTGGCTTCGGCGCAGGCAAAGCGTTCTCGCCCAGACGCGCCAGCCAATACTCCTCGTGGCGACGCTCCGCCTCCTCCAACTGGAGGAGGACCGCGCGCTCCTCACCCGTGCGACGCTCCGACAGGTCGCGGTAGGTGCGTGCCTCCATGCGTTCCTCCGCCAAGTGCTTGCGCCAGCGCTTAATCTGCGCGCGCGTCGGCTCCCGGTCGGAGGCCACCTGATCCGCGTTCATTGCCGAGGCCTCGTTTCCCACCGCGTTCAATGCTGGGTTGGTGCCGTGGCTAGCTCCCCGTCAACGGTGGCGGGCTTCGAGGCGGGGGCACCGAACAGGCGCTCCTTGACGGCGTCGGCAACCTTATCGGTTACCTGCTCGCCGCCCGCGCGCACGATGTCGGATACCTTCTGGCCGGCCGCATCCAGCGGACGAGCAACAACCGGGAAGCGACGAACCTTCGCCGCGGCGGCGCGGATCTGGTCGTAACGCTCGCGCCCGGCGCGCGCGCCCAGCACGTATCCGATGCAAACTCCAATGAGGAGACCGCTCTTGGTACCCATAACTGTCCTTCTCTCGCTGCGTGGGGTGCCCGCGTGGGCCGGACGCCGCCCGCGCAGGCAGAACGGGCGCCCTCGCGCAGGCATTCTCACCGGCGCATACTCACCCTTATCTTAGTGGTCGCCCGGCCTGGCTCGCACGCCCCTGTCACCCACTGGAGATATCTCTCGGGACCCAGCCCAGGCCTCGTCCCTGTCACACATGCGCACACTGTGGGCACCCCCTTTCCTTTGAGGTGCCAAACGCGCTATGTTTAACACGTGAGCCAGATAACGATTCAGACCCCTCGGGGAGTGTCCATCTCCGGAACATTCACGCGCCCGGTGGATTCCTACGATGCCGCGGTGATCTTTTCTCACACCTTTTTGTCGGACCGTCACGCATCGGGCATGTTCGACTCACTCGGGCGCGTGCTGCGCCGCGCCGGGTATGCGACCCTCGCTTTCGACTACTCCGGCCACGGCAGCTCCGGCGACGAAATCATCACCTTCGACCCGCTCATCGAAGACTTCCGGGCAGCCTCCGGCTGGCTGGCCGACCAAGGCTTCACGCGCCAAGTCTGCGTGGGTCACGAATTCGGCGCTACCGTCGTCCTGCGCGCCCACTCGCCCGCCGTGCAGACCTACGTGCTGGTCTCCCCGGTGCTCGGCCCCCTCTCCTACGACTGGGACATGGTGTTCTCCGACGTGCAGCTCTCCGACCTCGAGCGTCACGGCACCACCACCGTGCCCGACGACTCCGAGTCCGTGCGGCGCCACTTCACCATCAACAAGGGAACCCTCGCCGACATGTCCATGGTTTCCAGCGAGAAGGTGCTACGCGGCGTGAGCGTGCCCGTCCTCATCACGCACGACGCCTTCGACGAGGAAACCGGGCTGCTTGACCGCACCCGCGACGCCTTCCACCTGCTGCCCGATGGGTCCGTCCTCGACATGACCGCGCCGCCCGTCGGCATCGCCGTCGAATACACGCCCATCGAGGGCGTGCCCGTCAGCGACGAGGCCGTGGAACGCGTCGCGCACGCGTCCTCCTCCGCGTCGGCCGCCAACCTTCCTTCCCTGCCCGACGTGGCCACCCAGTGGGCTACCCGCTGGGTGCCCGTCGGGAGGTAGCGGGCACCGTTGTCGGGTTTTGGATGGCACCGGGTGCTGCTGGTGGCCCAGCTAGGTCCGCTCGTAGGCTCGTGGCGGTGGCTGGCTTCCGCAGGCTCCTACCAGGCTCGCACCAGCTCAGCCAGGACCGGGGACGTCAGCCACTGCCTCGTGCCGAAGGACGATACCGACACCCCCGCCACCGCCGACGCGAAACGGATGAGGCGCTCCGGATCAGTGGCCCCCGCGCGCTCGAGCGCCCACACGAACGCCCCGTGAAACGCGTCGCCCGCGCCCATCGTCGAGGCGTTGGGAACCTCGTGCACGGGAACCTCGCCGTGTGCACTGTCCCACCAGTACTGCACGGGCCGCTCGCCGCGCGTGCGCACCACCCGCGTGATGCCGAAGCCGCGCAGGAAGCCCGCGACCTGCTCGCCGTCGGCGCACGCGAGGAGCGGCGGCGCAAAATCCTCCGACACGACGGCGACGTCGACAAAACCCAGCAGGGGCGTCAGCCAGTCCTTCCACGACCCCCCGTCGAGCACGCGCAGGTGCGGCGGGCGAGCCTCGAGCTGGGCGAAAGGATCCTCCCCGCCCACCTCGGGCACGCCCAGCGCCAGCGCCGCCTGCGCCAGCGTCGGGTTATGCCCGTCGATGAGGACGACGCCGACGCGCTCGGGCAGGTCCGCCGCGACGCGTTCAGGGTCGGCGTCCAGCCGCGCGTTCGTGGAGGCAACCATGCGACCGCTTGGATGCTCAATGATCGAGGACACGGCCGGCTCGCGCGGGGCCGAGGCCGTGGCCGCGTCGCGCTCGTCGGCCGGGGTCGGGTGGGCGGCTGGGGCAGCGGCTTCAGCGGGCGAGGACGCGGCCGAAGCGGGAAGGCCAGGAGTGTCGGACATAGCCGGGGCTGGGGTCGTCGCATCGAGGACTCTCACGCCAGCGGCCGCCAGGTCGGCCGCCAGGAATGCAGCCACCGGCCCCTCGCCAAGCGCCGTCAGCAGTAACGGAGCGTCCGCCCGGGTTGTGGGATCCGGGGAGTTGGCCACGGCCTCGTCGGCGGAGAGCGAGCGTGCGGCCGCCTCAAGCGCCGCGTAGGTGACCGCCGCGTTCGTCGCGGGGCCTCCCGCCGCCATCGTGAAGTCCGTGGACGTCACCTTTAGCCCCGGGTCCGGCACGTGGTCGAGTCGGTGCAGCACATCCAGGGTCGTCAGCCCGGCAAAGAGAGCGGTCATGAGGACATTGTCGCACCCCGGGCGGGTGGGCGAGGCGCGCCGGGACGCGGTGGGGCTGGCGTAGGCACGCCGGGACGAGGCCGGGGCCAGGCTGACGTGAGCACGCCGGGATAGAGCGTGCCGGGACGAGGCCGCCCCCGTCCACCTGCGCGCACCCGAGCGAAGCGACGCGGTACCATGAGGGCGACCCACACTCACCGACGTTTCGGACTGCCATGCACTTGCTTGACGCGCTGAACGAATCACTGCCTGAGGTCTTCCGAGCCATCGACCTCATGGGCGTGCTCCTCAATGGCATTCTTGGCGGAAAGGTTGCGCGAGAACGCAACTTCGACGCCGTGGGCTTCTGTATTCTCGCGATCATGACGGCGCTCGCGGGTGGCATGGTCCGCGACATGCTCCTGACCACGCGCACGGGCGCTCCCGTGGCGATCACCGACCCCTATTATTTGTGGTTCGCAATTATTGGCGCGGTCGTCGCGATGGCCTTCCGCATGGACTCGCGCGCGTGGTCGGTGCTCCTGGTGATCGCGGACGGCATGGTGCTGGGCTGCTGGAGCGCGACTGGTGCGATCAAGACCCTTGACGCGGGATTCTCGATCATGCCCGCGATCCTGCTGGGCATCATGACGGCCGTCGGAGGTGGCATGATCCGCGATATTTCGGCCGGCCTCGTGCCACGAGTCTTCGGCGGCAACAACCTGTACGCGACCCCGGCGTTCGCCTGCTCGGTCGTGACGGTCGTCTTTTGGTACATGGGCCAGCCGGTTCTTGGCATGGGCGCATCCATCGTCGTGGGTTTGGTCTTTACAGGCATGGCGCACTGGCGTCGGTGGAGGCTCCCGCAGACCCGTGAGTGGACCATCACTCTCACATATTCGCAGTTGAAAGCTCTTCGCAGAACGAGGCGTTAGTATGGCCGTGTGAATCCCAAAGCAACACCTCCATCCGCGTCCTCCGCTGCGTCGACGCCCGGCATCTCCGCGCGCAAGCACTTCAAGACGTGGCACCTGTCCATGATGGCCCTGGGCCTCGCGATCGGTGCAGGCTTCTTCCTGGGGACCGGCTCCGCGATTGCCCAGGCGGGTCCCGCGGTCCTCGTGTCCTACGCGGTCGCTGCCGTCATCGTTGTGTCGGTCATGCTGGCGCTGGCGGAACTGGCGTCGTCGCTGCCGACGACGGGTTCCTTCTCGTCCTACGCCGAGGCCGGGATCGGCCGGTGGGCCGGCTTTACGATCGGGTGGCTCTATTGGGTCATGCTCATCATGGTCTCGGGCTTGGAGGTCACGGGCGCGGCGAAGTTTTTCGTCGGCTGGTTCCCGGAGGTGCCCCAGTGGGTTGTTGCCCTCGTTATTGTCGTTGTAATTGGCGGAATTAACCTGTTGGCTGCCGGGCAGTACGGTGAGATCGAGGCCTGGCTGTCGATGGTGAAGATCGTTGCCATCATTGCGTTCCTGTGCGTGGGCGTCTTCCTGGTGGCGCGCACTGTGATCGTGGGTCCTCTGCCCGGCCATGAGGGTGTCCTGCAGAACGTCATGGGACACAACGGCCTGGCACCCAACGGCCTGTCAGGCATCGCCGTGGCGCTCCTGGCCGTCATCACGTCCTTCGGTGGCCTGGAGATCGTGACGATTGCCGCGGCCGAGGCCGAGGACCCTCGCGCGGCCATGGTGAGCGCGATCCGCTCGGTCGTCACCCGCATTCTCGTGTTCTACGTCGGCTCCGTCGTCCTCCTGACCGCTCTGCTGCCGTGGGACAGCGAGGCAATGAGCAGCAACGCCTTTGCCGCCATCCTTGAGATGGCGGGCGTTCCGGCCGTCGGCACGCTCATGAACGTCATCATTTTCATGGCGCTGGTCTCCGCGTTCTCCGCGAACATCTACGCCTCCTCGCGCATGGCCTACTCGTTGGCCGCCCGCGATATGGGTCCGCGTTGGCTCCTGGGCGCGCCGTCCGCTGAGAAGGCGCACGCGCGTGCCGTCGTCGAAGCCGCCCTCGAGGATGATGAAGCCGTCTTGGCCGCCGAGCTGGAGGGTGACATTGCGGCTGGTCGCACCCCGAAGTTCGCGGTCGGCTTGGTTGTCGTGCTGGCACTCCTGGCAGTCCTGGGCAACTGGTACCTGCCCGGCTCGATTCTGACGATACTCATCAACGCGATTGGCATGGTGCTGCTGATCGTGTGGACCTTCATCATCATCTCGCTCATGCGCCTGCATCCCTCGCTGGAGCGTTCGGGTTCCCTCGTGATCCGTATGCCCGGATGGCCGTGGCTGCCGTGGGTCGTCCTGGTGGGCCTGGCTGGTATCGCCGTCCTCATGCTCACGAGCGCTGAGGGCCGGGCCCAGCTGGTGTCGATGGGCGCGCTGACACTCATCATCGTGTGCATCTACTTCGTGCGACAGCTCGTGAGCCCGAGGAAGTAACAGTTCCGCATGGATTCGCCGCCGAGTACGCAGATGGAGGCGGCTTGGTCCATGATGGGGGCACCCCGACGACGCGTCGGGGTGCCCCCATCCGTATGGGACGGATGGGCTTGCACGTGGCAGAAGGAGGCCTCATGGCACGCAGACGGCGTCGCCGTAAAAATATCGGAGATCAGATCGTTCTCTCACTGATTCTCGTGGCCCTCGTGTGGGCGTTCGCGCCCGGCGTCGGCTGGGATCTGCTGGACCTGCGCTCGCGACTGGGGTGGCCGCCGACGCGCAGCGGACAGGCCCTGTCCACCCTGCCGGACAGCGCGGCGGCCCGCCAGCTGCGAGAGCTTACCGTTCGTTCCTCAGACGATTCCTCCGGTATACCGGATTACAACCGCGAGGACTTCGGACAGGCATGGGCGGACGTCGACCACAATGGCTGCGACACCCGCAATGACATCCTGGCCCGCGACCTGGCGCGGCCCACCTTCAAGCCGGGCACGCACGACTGCATCGTCCTCACGGGCACGCTCGCCGAACCCTACACGGGAAAGACAATCCAGTTTGAGAGGGGGGACAAGACCTCGTCGCTGGTCCAGATCGACCACGTCGTCGCCCTGGCGGACGCCTGGCGCTCGGGTGCCTGGCAGTGGGATGAGCAGAGCCGTCAGGAGTTTGCTAACGATCCCGAGAACCTGCTGGCGGTCGATGGAGCGGCCAATCGGGACAAGTCCGCTTCGTCGGCCGACCAGTGGCTACCGCCCAACGCCGGCTTCCGCTGCGACTACGTGAAACGGCAGATCGCGGTGAAATACTCCTATGGTCTGAGCGTCACCGAGTCCGAGCAGGATGCGATGGCGACCCAGCTGGCGACCTGTTCGGGGTGATTGATAGTCCGAAACTGTCAGCCTGTTAGAAGTGTTGCATGTGCGTGATAGACACATGCATGCAAATGCCAGGTGCGCGCGTCTGACTAAGTGATTTCAAGGAGAATCCCAGACAATTTCTCAGAATGTGTCCATCCGATGTGGAACACCCCGCAACGTGCTGCACGTTCCCGAACAATGCCGGTAATGTTCGCCTCAAGGAATGAGGTGACATGTACACAGCAATCAACTGGGCGATGGACCTGGGGTTCTACGCGGGCTTCAGCGCGCTCACGTGCACTCTGTGGTGGATCCTAGGGCGCCGCGCCGACCGCAAGTGGCTGCAAGCACGCACGCACGTCATGCGTGCCGCCACGGACGCGGCATCGGCGTCTGGCCAGGACCACTCGCACCTGACTGTGTCTAAAGCGCTGCCCCTCATCTACCGCCGCTCACGGGACACCGGTGCTCTCCTCGAGCGTGAGGAGAATCCCGACACCCCCAGGACGGCGGAGATCCCCGTTGTCTCAGCCACGGCCTCGTCCATGTGGAGGCTGCCGCGCGCCCTTCCGCTCGCGTGGATCCTCTACCTGGCGGGCCTGCTCATTTTTGTCCTGCTGCCGATCCCCTCGGACCCGCAGGCCGCATGCGCTGCGATCCTGCACTGGGACAACTACATGCCCTTCGGATCGCTGAACGCCGTCGCCGACCAACTCCGCGATGGCGAGACCCTGCGCGGTACCCTGTATGCACTCTCAATCGTGCTCAATATTGCCCTGTTCATGCCGCTCGGCGCTCTTGCCGAGATGGCCTGGCGGATTCGCCGCTCCCGCAAGGCCTCCGAGAGCCTGCCCGATGACGGCGGGCGCTTGACGCGTGCGATTCCCACGCAACGAGTGCTCGTGTGGCTCTTGATCGGCACGCTGCTCTCGTGCCTCATCGAGTTTACGCAGTACACGGGCCTGTTCGGCCTCGTGCCCTGCACGTACCGCGTCGTCGACATCGACGACGTCATCACGAACGCGCTGGGCACCTACCTGGGCGTGCGGCTCCTGCCCCTGTTCGCGCGCAACTCGC